>PKSZ01000130.1 GCA_002869425.1 Marinilabiliales bacterium | reverse complement strand
ACAACAGCAAATCCTTTTCCATGTTCACCTGCTCTTGCAGCTTCAACGGCAGCATTCAGAGCCAAAATATTTGTCTGGAAAGCAATATCATTGATAATGGTAATTTTTTCTGATATTTCTTTAATAGACTTTAGACTTTGATTTGCAGAATTACCTACCTTACTCATACTCTTTGAAGCATTTTCTGATATTTTCTCAGTTTGTTGGGCATTATCAGTATTTTGTTGAATATTCGATCCCATTTCTTCCATAGAAGATGATACTTCTTCTGCGGAACTAGCCTGTTCTGCTGCACCCTGTGATACTTGTTGCGAGCTGGAGCTCATTTGCTGACCAGCAGCTGCAATATTGTTGGCGCCGGTAATGACTGTGGCCACAATTTCTTTAATTTTTTGGACCATAATTGAAACTTCTTTATAAACGCCTTTCTTATTCTTCTCACTCATATTTACAGTAAGATCGCCTGCAGCAACTTTTTTCATAATCCTTTCAAGGTGAATAGGTTCAGCACCCAACATATCGATTACTTTTTTGACGATTGCAGCACTAATGAAAATCCCCAGTAATATACTGGCAACTATTAACAGAATAATTACCCATATAGCCTGATTTTCATCAGCCTCAGCCTTCTTTGCTGATTGCATTGTAAATCCATTAATCTGTGCTACCAGGTTCATAACAACATTGTTGATGCTGTCTGATTCATGTTCGAGTGCCCGTTCAAGATCTGCAATATTTCGAACCTTATTATTATCAATAAAGTTGAAAATATTTTTTGAATGTTCTTCCATTTTTTTGTGTCCATCCAGTAAAGAAGAGAATGCACCTTTTACGTATTTAAACTCTTCAACTAACTGATCGTTATTGGTGTTGTCCAGAGCTTCATTGCACAAACCGATTGCGTCTTCAATCTCATTGTCAATGAGTTTTGTGTAGTTTTCGAATTCACTTTCATATTCTTTGATTTGTTTTGCTTTACCCTTTTCATGAGCACTTTTGATGATTTTATATATTGTAGCATCCTGTTTTAATATATTGGCTTCAATATCAGCTACACTATTACTTAATGGAATATTTTCTTCAGCCATATGTTTTATTTCAGAACCTATTGAACTAAGGAAATAATAACTTCCGGATCCAATTAAAATCATCATTAATATTAAAGAAACCGCAATGGAAAGTACTTTCCCTCGCAAGTTTAAGTTTAAAGCAGTGCTATTGTTTATTAGCAAAAAGTATAAACCAACAATTAGAATAATAAAAACTGCTATTAGAATATATAATACAGTATATGAGATCTTTACATCAACATTGCTTACTTCAATTTCATTTTCCAATAAATGATCTGAATTATTGTTTTCACTTATATGAGATGTTTCTGCCTCTTCGCTATGACCAGCATGACTTAGTAAACTGCTTTCATTGGGATGCTTACCTAACCACTCAACTTTACCTGTTTCAAGATTATAAATAGCACCAACAACCAAAAGTTTTCCTTCTTTTACTCTTTCTGCAGTAACCGGGCTGACTTCATATAAATCTTCAATGGATTGCCAAACATTATATTTTACTGCTGTTGCCAATAATTCAGGTGTAAATTCTTCTCCATGTTCACTTTTTGCTTTTTCTGCTGCTGGGATGATATTATCCACCAGGGCAGGAATGTTTCCATGAACATGATCACCTCTGCATACAGCAGTTACAGCACCACATCCTGTATGCCCCATGACAACAAAAACCGGAGTTTCTAAGTGGTCAACACCATACTCAATGGAACCGGCTTCATCAATGTCACTAACGTTTCCTGCAACACGAATTACAAAAATATCTCCTACCCCTGCATCAAAAATATTTTCAATTGGAGCCCTGGAGTCTGAACAACCTATAATTGTGGCATAGGGATGCTGTCCTTTTGAGGCCGTA
This sequence comes from Marinilabiliales bacterium, assembly GCA_002869425.1. Taxonomy (GTDB): domain Bacteria; phylum Bacteroidota; class Bacteroidia; order Bacteroidales; family BM523; genus BM523. The sequence continues at coordinate 1,002 of PKSZ01000130.1, read as the reverse complement.
AACGCTCTTCTTTCGGATGTTAAATTAGGATGAATTGCATTGCCTGAGGCATAACGTGCATTTCCTTCCTTTAATTTTTTCATAGCTTCAGCCTGCGTTAAATCCGATTTTGCAAAAGCCTGAATAAATGTTGTAATGATTAAAACAAGTAACAAAACGTATCTCATAATTAAAGATTTAAGTGATTATATACTAAATATACAAATAAGATTTATCAATACCAATATTTGCTTTATTTAGTGTCTTTTCCCTTATAAAATATTAATAAAGGGAATTAAATTAGTTAAACTCCCTTTACTGGTTAGATAATTCTAATTTCATATATTCTATAAGATATTGCACAAAGAAAAAAAACAGGGAAGCTTAAACAACTAAACTCCCCTGTATAACATCTATTAAAAGTTTTCAAATTCACCATCATCCTTTTTGTCATACATTTCCAACTCTAACCCTTTTTCTTTGGATTTGGTTGTTGATGTATTCGGTTGACTGCCTATTGCTTTTGTTTTTGCACCTGGAGCAATTCTTTTAGCAGAGCTACCAGAATCATCTACTTTAAAGAAGTTTATGATATCGAGTAGCGCATCTGCCTGACTTGAAAGTTCTTCTGCACCTGTTGCCATTTCTTCTGCTGCAGCAGCATTTTGTTGTGTAACCTGATTTAGCTGATTAATTGCATTGTTTATTTGATCTGCTCCTGAATTTTGTTCCAAACTGGCAGCTGTAATTTCCTGAACAAGCTTGGCTGTTTTTTCAATTTCAGGTAAAGTTTCTTCAACTAAATTCGCTGATTCTTCGGTTACATGCACACTTGACTGAGAAAGTTCAACGATATCATCGGCAGCAATTTTACTTCTTTCTGCCAATTTACGTACTTCAGCAGCAACTACTGCAAAACCTTTTCCGTGCTCTCCTGCTCTGGCAGCTTCAACGGCAGCATTCAATGCTAAGATATTTGTCTGGAAAGCAATATCATTGATAATGGTAATTTTTTCAGATATT
>PKSZ01000008.1 GCA_002869425.1 Marinilabiliales bacterium | reverse complement strand
TATATTTCTATTGGAGGAAACAGAAAGGGCGTGTTCAGAACATATGTAAATCTTTTGGTGACAATGGTATTGGGTGGGCTTTGGCATGGAGCCAACATAAAGTTCGTTATATGGGGTGCACTTCACGGAGCTGCACTGGCTATACATAAGTTTTGGATGAAAATAAATCCCTTTAAACAAAAAAAGAATAAACTCACTCATTTTCTTGCAGTTTCATCAACGTTCCATTTTGTGAGCTTTGCCTGGATATTTTTTCGGGCAGAAAACTGGGATAAAGCATGGCAAATGATTGGTCAGCTTATTCAGCCTACAGAGCCTGAGATTATGATTGAAATGATCAATGCTTATAAGTTTGTATTTATATTGATTGCATTGGCTTTGATTTTTCACTGGTTGCCTTCATATTGGAAGGAGTATTATCGCGGTTTGTTTATCAAAACACCAATTTGGGTGAAAGTATTTATCGTTTCTTTTGTTGTATTTGTTTTGTATCAGGTTTCTTCACTGGATCTTCAGCCATTTATTTATTTTAGATTCTGATTCCATCCGATAAAGAATTGTTATCAAAGCCAATAAAGATACGAGCTTAAGGTATTAATGATCAGAAATTTAATAAAATACCAAATTTTGTTTATTTTTACAGATTACAAGAGATAGATAAATATTGTAAGAATGAGGAACTTCTGGTTTTTGAAAAAACTGATTATTGTAAAAATATTCTTCTTTGTGTTTTTATATGTAGCTGAAGCTCAGGGGGTTTTTACGGTTGATACAGTAAGCTATACACCACAGCAACTTGTCCAGGAAAAATTGGTAACAGGTTGTATGCAAGCAAGCAATGTCCAGTATAATGGTTCTTTTCAGTCGATTGGTTATTTTGAAAATACCGGGAGTGCGATATCCTTTTCCAATGGAATTATTTTGTCTACTGGTCGTGCAATTGATGCCGTTGGACCCAACAATGAAATGAATATTTCTTCTGCAATGAGTCAGGGTGGAGATGCTGATTTAGACTCAATAGTTTTTCCAAATACTACTGAAGATGCAGCAATACTGGAATTTGATTTTGTTCCATCGTCTGATAGTGTCTGGTTTCGGTATGTTTTTGCTTCTGATGAATATCCGGAGTACGTGTGTGATTATAATGATGTCTTTGGATTCTTTATGAGTGGACCCGGGATAACTGGAGATTATGAGAATGGAGCAATAAATATTGCACGGATACCCGGAACACAAACACCTGTTTCAATTAATACGGTTAATAATGGTAATCCTGCAGATACAATTGCTTGTCCACCTGTGAATGTGCAGTATTATGTCGACAATGGAATGGGAATTACTCCTTTGGTTAATACAGAATTACAATATGATGGTTATACGATAGAACTGGTTGCTTCTTTGAGTGTTCAGGCCTGTCAGACATATCATATAAAGCTTGCAATTGGAGATGCTGTTTCTGATGCATATGATTCTGCAGTTTTGTTAGAGGCTGGTAGCTTTTCATCAGGAAGCCTTATGGGGATGGATTTCCAAACACTAGGGCAGTCCTCTGATCAAGTTAATGAAGGTTGTGAAGGTGATTTTATTTTTAGCAGGGGTGCCAGTTCTGATTTGTCTTCAGATTTGCAGTTTGATCTTACATTTTCTGGAAATGCTGTTAATGGAGTGGATTATTCATGGACTCCACCAGCTTTTGTTATACCTGCCGGGGATTCAGTTTTGAATATTCCTATAGATTTTATTCTTGATGGTGTAAGCGAAGGAGTAGATACATTGGTTTACTTAATGGAAACCAACGATGTTTGTGATTGTTCAAGTGTTACAATTACCATTCAGGATACAATATTTATTTTTGATAGAGATTCTCTTCAGGCACAGATAAATCAAATTGATACATTAATTTGTTACCCGGATAGTATTCTTCTTGATGTTAGTTCAAATTATTCAGAAGGGTTACAGTATAATTGGTCAACGGGAAGTACGGATTCATCCGTTTGGGTAACAGCTCTTCAAGATACAGTTTTTTATGTTTCTGTACAGGATATTTGTGGACAGACAGTTACAGATTCTGTTGTTGTCGGGGCGAATTCTTATGTAGTTTTTAATTCTGTTGATCTTGAACAGGATGCTTGTTTTGGAGATTCACTGGGAATTCTTTTTGAAGTTACAGGTACTGAACCTTATACCTTGCAATGGTTCGGACCAGGGGGGTTAATTGCTAGTGAGGAAAATGACACATTGATTTTAAACAATATTCAATTATCCCAGGATGGTAACTATTGGTTGCAGGGAAGTAATATGTGTGGTATCTCAAATAGTGATACGGCAATTATACATGTTACAGATGTACCGCAAATTTCCATTCAACCAGTTGATGTTAATGCTTGTGTTGGCGATTCAGCAGGACTTATCGTTGCAACCGATGTTTATACTGGTTATCAGTGGTATAATAATGATGGACTTATTCTCGGAGCAACAAATGACAGTTTAATCTTCGACTCTATAGCGTTCAATGCAATGGGTGATTACTACTGTATTGCCAGTAATGCATGTGGTGCTGATACAACGGATACAGTGATTGTAATGGTTAATCCGCTTCCTGTAGTTATGTTTCTGGATCTTACAGATCATTGTGAAAATGATACTGCATTTGAGGTATATGGTGGTGTGCCAGCCGGAGGTATTTATACAGGTTTAGGTATTGATGGAAATAATTTTATGCATCCGGATATAGCCGGATACGGAGAACATCTTGTAACATATACCTATGCGGCGCCAACGGGATGTGTAGATACTGCAATGCAATATATTACCATAGATAGTGTGCCGGAAGTACAGTTTGCAGACTTGCCGGATATTTGTCTGAATGCAGATGCCATATATTTGTACGGCGGAACACCGGCCGGAGGTCTTTATGTTGTTGATTATT
>PKSZ01000416.1 GCA_002869425.1 Marinilabiliales bacterium | reverse complement strand
ATAGATATAATTGAAGTGTATAAAGGAGATCCGATGCCAGTTTCTGTACATCTAAGAATGCATAATTTTAAAAATCACGAAATTCAATTATATAAAGGTGATAAGATTTATCTGTTTTCTGATGGCTTCCCCGATCAGTTTGGTGGAGAGAAAGGCAAAAAATACAAACTTAAAGCGTTTAGACGTTTAATTGCTTCAACGTCGAACCTTTCTATGACAGACCAATGCAAGGCTATTGAAAAAGAAATAGATTCCTGGACTTAATTTGGTGGTAAACATTTTGAACAGACAGATGATATAACAATCCTGGGGATTAAAGTATAGTGCTCCTTAAATTACAAAATAATCCATGATTAAAAGCCCATTAAACTTTTCACATTTTCAGCATTAGCCTTTGACGTAAGTTTTTTCAGAAGTTGAAAAGCAACATCTAATGCAGTAGATGGATTCCAGGATGTTGTTATATTATCTTCCTGAACAACAGGCTTTTCAATAACCTTCACACCAAAATCCTCCAATTGCTTTCTTCTGGTAAAATATGTAGTTGCATTCTTACCATCCAGTATTCCACTATTGGCTATAGACAAAGCTCCAGTACAAATCGAACAGATAGGTTTATTTTGTGCATTGAATGAACGTATAATTTTAGCGAAATCATCCCTGTAAGCTTCCTGATAAAATCCATATTCCTCAAATCCTCCGGGTATTGCCAATGCGTCATATTCATCAATATTTACTTCATTGATCAAACAATCAACAACAAATTTTTGATTAAAGGAACTTTTCACCTCTTTGGAAAACCCACATGTATATAGCTGAGTTGTACCATCTCCATCAACAAGATTCCACCCCATTACGTCAATAAATACACTGGCTTCATAAATTTCAAATCCCTGGGCTAACAATAAAAGTACTTTTTTCATATGAATTGAATTATGTAGCAAATTTACTTTGAATATCTAATTTATTCCATCTGAACATAAAATATTAAACGAAAAACGCTAAGTAATTTTTTCTTTCATCTAATCCTTCTCAATATAAGGTAATTACAATTAAATACCGGTTATATATTGGGTGTTATTAACGTGAGAAATTGTTTCAATTAAATGTGTTGCTGCATCGGTATTCCCATTGATATAATTTTTAAAATATTGAATGACCTCTGGTTTGTTTTCAGGAATAACCGTTTCAGTGGCAATGCTTTCAAAACTAATAAAGAAGCTTGTAAAAAGATCTGGAAAATCTTCAACTATATTTGTATTCAGAAGATTACTTGCATTGTATAATCGATGATGGTTTCCTTGTGATTTTTCCAAATAAAACCTATCTCCTTTTAGATTCGTGATGTATGATAGTTCTTTGCATTCAATAATACAGGAATTGTCCATTCGTTTTTTTCCACACCCTTTAACCTGTTGAAATAAACACTGTCTGCTTGTCATAAGATGAATGGGATGAAAAATACTGTAATAAAGCTTAAAATTTTTCGGCTTTTTAATTGATTTTATCTGATTCTTACTAATCTCATTGGAGATAAAAGAACCATTACAATTAAACTTTTCTTTTAAGCAAATCAGGCTATAAGAATTTGTAGTATTCAAAAAGGGTCCGGCTATCCATGGAATATTCAAATTACAAGCTTCCAAAGCTATTCCTGTATTATTCGTAACACATATTTCAGGATTGAGACGCTTAAGAAAATCACTTGCTGCTTTATAGTCGTCACCCATTAATATTGAAGGAAACCAAGGTTTCAAAAATTTGTTTTTTGTAAAAAACTCCAGAAACTCATCTTCTCTGCTTTGGATACAATCAGGAAGCCTGAAATAGTATGATATTGAAGGATCCTTGCACAAATTAATATCTTCTTTTGACGATATCAGGACAGAAAGTGTGCGGTTTTCAATTTGCTCATCATCCCGCCCTATTTTTGGAATTTTAACAGGTGCTATGAAGTCTTTTGATGCGTTCAGGATATAAAGAATCCTCCTTTTCATAGCCGACAACTCTTTAAAAGGAAGAAAAAGGTCTTCTGCAAGCTTATTGTCTACATTTTCGATATAGTATTCTGTATTGTTTATTGCATTAAGTCGGTTCATTATTATTTTTAAAGTAATAGCCTCCTTCCCTGTTTCAGACAATACAATATCTGAAACAATTTTAACGGTATTTTCAGGTGACTTAACCAGTATTTCTAAGGCTTGATTTACTTCACCAGAGATTCGAATATCCAATGGAATTTTATTTGTATTATACCGGCTTATTTCTTGTTGAATTTTCTTTCTAAGCTGCTCCTTTTGCTTCAAATGATTCTTTTGATCTTCAATCAAATGCTTCTCATTATTGTAATCATTAACTTTAGATAAGTATTTTGTGGAATAACTCATGGGATCATCAATAAACATATTCTTACTAATATCTCCTGTTAGAAAACCATTTGAAAAATCACGGTTAAACACCTTGTAAAGGTCTGAATTATCATCAATTAATGTATTTGTCTTAAAAAAATGCTTAATTTGAGCTTTCCAGGCTTTTACCACAGTATACACATAATCAAATTCTTTTATTCTGCCTTCAATTTTAAAATAGTTAACACCTGCTTTAGTAAGTTCCGGTAAATTATAATATGCAGAGTTATCCTTCAGGTTTAAAGGATATTCTTTCCCTTCAGGAGTTTGAATGTATTTTTCTCTGCAAGGCTGACTGCATCGACCCCGATTACCTGAGTTTCCACCCTGCAAAGAGGACATATAACAAATGCCGGAAAATGAAATACAATACGACCCATGTATAAATACTTCAATCTGAATATTCAATTCCTTTCCGACATTAGATAAAGCAGTTATTTCTTTAATGTTTAGCTCTCTGGATAAATTTACCTGCCGGGCATTTAATTGGTTTAAAAACTTTATCTGACCTGCATTGTGCGTT
>PKSZ01000147.1 GCA_002869425.1 Marinilabiliales bacterium | reverse complement strand
TAACAACAGGTAACCTTGTTGAAAACACCAATATTCCTCCAATAGAGAAGCTTCTTAAGAAAATAAACAGTCTGGAAAAGGACGAGTTGAAAAAGTATTACAAGGAAGTCTTGCTTGAAGGAGAAATTTCTGATAAAGGTGGAGCTGGATTGGGTTTGATTGATATGGCCAGAAAATCAGGAAATAAGCTTTCATACGATTTCAAGAATGTTTCGGATGATTTATCTTATTTTTATTTGCACACAATTCCTTCTTTAACAAAAGAGGGAGGCGATGTCGGAACAGGAGATGATTCACTAAAGAATATTATCAATATTCATAGTGTTTTAAATGAGGAAAGTGTTCTTTTGATCTTCAATGGTAATTTTAATCAGGAAACACTTGTTACGCTTTTGTCTACTATTGAAGGACAGATGCAAGGCCCTGCAAGCTTTAAGAAAAAAGTATTTTATATTACCGTTGAAATGCTTCAGAATATTTTCAAGCATGGAAGCAGTCCGGATAATAGGGATAATGGAAATCCTGGAATTTTCTTTATTGGAGAGCGTGATGGAATGTACACTATTACCACAGGAAATTATATAACTGAAGATAAAATTGTAGATCTAACAGAAAAGATTGATTATGTAAATAATCTTAATCAGGAGGAGTTGGACGAGTTTTATAACAAGAGATTGTTCAACTTTGATATTGATGATAGTAAGAAAGCTGGATTGGGAATAATTGATTTGCGCTTAAAGAGCGGCGAGGAGTTGAATTATATTTTCCATGAAATAGACAATAAATATTCATTCTTTACGTTTCAGGCAAGAGTAAAAAAAACTAACTAATTATTATGGAGCCATTGATTATTGAAGCCACGGAAGATACGCCAAAAGTACATTTGGATGCGGAGAAGGGCGAGTTTTTAATTGCAGATAGATCGTTACCGGAGAATTCAATTGAATTTTATCAGCCGGTGTTTGAATGGTTGAACAACTATGTTGCAAGTCCAAATGAGGAAACGATTTTTGATTTTAAACTGGAATATTTTAATACTTCTTCTGCAAAACAGCTGACCAAGGTTTTATTGATTCTGGAAAAACTTGCGGCAAATACAAAAGTGAAAATCATGTGGTATTACAAGAAGGAAGATTTTGATATGCTTTCTTCTGGACAGAGATATGCAAAACTAATTGAAATTGATTTCGAATTTATTGAATTTGAATAGTAAATATTTACTGTGAGATTATAATAAAAAAGGCTGCTCATGCAGCCTTATTTATTATATATGTATTTTGCTTTACTGAATTGATGCCAGTATCGATTCAAAAATATGTTTGCCATCTTCGTTTCCAAGTTCCTTGTCTGCAGCTCTTTCCGGATGAGGCATCATGCCAAAGACATTTTTGTTTTCATTACAGACTCCAGCAATATTTTCAACAGAACCATTTGGGTTGGTATTGTTACTTATTTCTCCTTTTTCATTGCAATAACGAAATAAAATCTGGTCGTTTTGTCTCATGTTTACCAGTGTTTCTTTGTCCGCAAAATACCTGCCTTCTCCGTGAGCAACGGGTATCTTTAAGGCACGATCTGTATTAAGTGTTTTGGTTAATGCCGTTTTTGAGGATTCTGGTCTTATGTATATATTTTTACATATAAATTTTTGATTGTTGTTGTGAAGCAATGCTCCTGGTAAAAGACCTGCTTCACAGAGAATCTGAAAGCCGTTGCAAACGCCAAAAACAAAACCTCCGTTATTGGCAAAGGCTATAACTTTCTCCATTATTGGAGAATATCGTGCTATAGCTCCAGACCTTAAATAATCTCCATACGAGAATCCTCCTGGAAGCATAATAGCATCTGCATTTTGCAGATCTGTATCTTTATGCCATAACTCTACAACTTCCTGATTGAAAATGTCCCTGAGAACATAAATCATATCATGATCGCAATTAGATCCCGGGAAAATGACAACACCAAACTTCATAACAGAATTTATTTAATACCATCCAAAGATATATTTTATTTCGCAAATCGTTGGAAATTATTTTTACTTTTGAAAGAAAAACATGAAAAGGATTCTTCGCTTTTTTCTGGTGTTGATTGTCGGCCTTTTGGTATTTATAGCAGGCGGGTTGCTATATTTTACTGTGGTTGATTATCAACCGGAGTAGAAGGAGCTAGTGTTGGTTTCAGACGCAAATATTTCAGTTCAGGATACTATGTTTTGCCTGTTGACATGGAATGTGGGCTTTTGTGGGTTGAGTAAAGAAATGGACTTCTTTTATGATGGAGGTAAAATGGTAAGGCCGACATATGAAAGTTCCTATGCTAATCTTGAAGCAATTCGTCGTTTTGTTCAACAGCAGGATTCAGTTGATTTTTTTCTTTTTCAGGACATTGATATGAAAGCCAAACGAAGCTACTACTTGAACCAGTATGATAGCATTGCAGAGACACTAAGCTTTACAGCTGCATGTATTGGAATAAATTACAATGTTAAATATGTCCCGATTCCTTTATATGAGCCAATGGGTAGTGTGTTAAGTGGTATTGCCACATATAGCCGATTTATACCGGATTCATGTGTGCGATATTCGTATCCTGGTAATTATGACTGGCCAATGAAGGTTTTTATGCTTGATCGTTGTTTTTTGGTAAGTAGATATCCTTTATCAGGAGGAAAACAATTGATTGTTGTGAATACGCATAATTCAGCATATGATGATGGCTCATTGCGAAAGGAACAAATGAAATTTTTGAAGGATTTTTTGCAAGCTGAGTGTCGAAAAGGAAATTATGTAATTGTTGGGGGTGACTGGAATCAGTGTCCTCCCGGTTACGACACTGAACGCGTAACAAAAGGAATTCAGGATGATTTGGAATTGTTTCCAGTAGAGGATCCCTTTATTCCAGGATGGGAATGGACATATGATATTACTACACCCACAAAC
>PKSZ01000598.1 GCA_002869425.1 Marinilabiliales bacterium | reverse complement strand
TTCTATTTCCTGTTTAATATCATTTGCCTTTAAATATTCTTCATTCTCAATTGCATGATTCTTCATCTGCTCCAATTCCTCATATGAATACTCACCATAAGTGCCAGATCTTCTTTCTATTTCATTTTGAATAATTTCAGCATTTGTATAATCCTCAGCCTGAACCAGTTTTTGCAGAATTTCATTCAAAGTCTTTTTGTTCATCTTCCGCAATTCTCTCTGAGTTGGGATATGATTATCCGTTTGAGTATTCGTTGCAATGGTTTCCTCAACATTTGTAGTTGGCGGTTTGTCTGCATCTACATTTTTAGCTTCATTCTTCTTCACTTCGCTAGTTGAAACACTGGTTTCATTTTTTTCGTTTTGCGCAGTTGATTCAACAGTTTTGGCAGGCTGATTATCTTCTAATTCACTAAGCAATGGAGCTGTTGTTTGCGGAACAGCTTTTCTTTTCTGTACAGTTGGGAATTCATATCCAACCCCAAGAGTGACATTCCTAAAATTAGATATATTAGAAAAAAACATCCTTACTCTGCAAAAAACATTAAATCCTGATTTGGTATATTTAGTAACACCAGCATTAAATCCCATCCTACTTATGGGATCTACTCTAACTGATCGTGAATCAATACCTGAATACAAATGAACCAGATTTAGCCGCGGGCCAATCTGAAATGCAGCTCCTGTTTTCGTTCTAAATTCTGGCATTATTACCAAATCAAGGTTTGTATATCCCCATTTTGGTTCAAATCCTGCAGAGTCAATACCAAAAGAATAATTCCACTTTGACAAACCCAAACCTGCTCCAATATTAATGTTTTTATTCAGAAGAAACTTGTACGTAAAATCCAGATTTAGTCCCAGTTTTGAGTTAACATAATCAGGATTCATTGTTTTTGTAAGTCCAACATTTACATTCATTTTCTGTTTAACGAGAGATTCCTGTCCTTTGGCTAAAATACCAGTGAATAAAACAAAGAGTATAGCCAGATAATACACTTTCATAGTTTTACCTTTTATCTATTTCCTTTTGAATAATTTCTGCTTTTTCGTAATCTTCCTGCATTATTGCATCCTCCAACTGCTTGTTCAGTTCCTCCAGAGAATAAGTCTGTAGTTCAGGGAGGTTTGATTGCTTTTTTAACAATGATAAAATTCGCTCAGCTTCATTGTAATCCTCATTATCAATCGCTTTCAATAATTCTTTCTTCAGTGACTTATCCTGCTTTATTGGTCTGACAACCTGATCATCTGTTGCTATTCTGTTTATCTTGTTTTCATCTTTACATACGCATCGTACGGCATACATATATTGTTTGTTTTCCATATCTCTAAATATTCCCTGCCTGTTATCAATAAACCTGTACCATGCTTTTGATCCTGATTCAGTTGATGTCCAATAGGCTCCTCGTCTATTGATATGGTAAGGCTTTTTAGCTCCTGCCATCCAACCAGAAAAAAGTAAATTGATTCCCAATTCTCCGCCATCAATAACATTTTGATACATTTTCTGATCTATTCTGAATTTTCTATTATCAACTATTTCGTCAGGCATACCGGCACTCCGTTCCATCATTTTCCAATCATAATCAGAGGGGAGCTCCCACCCTTCAGGACAAGCAGTTTTTGCATCTTCCCACTTATATAGCATTCCATACTTTTCACAATTTTCGGGTTTGTTTTGATAACACTTAGATTCTCCGTTCAAAAAATTTAAGTTTTCTGTCATCCAAAAAACATTATCCAACTGGACACACTGATAAACTTTATCATCCCGATGATCCATGAATTTAATAAAGTCCTGACTTTTACCAACTTTCAAAAAGAGTAGTGAAAAAATTAATAAAAAGGATACATTTCTTATTAGTTGCATTTTTTCTTTAGTTTTTCAAATACTTCAAAATCATCGACAACAGAAGCATTATTCAGATAAATATTTAAATGATTTTCAGCAAGTTTACATCTGCTTGTTTTATAATATACTTTGGCAATTTCTCTATGTATTTCTGGCAAAAATGGACACAATTTCAAACTCTTTTTATACAAGCTCTCAGAAGATTGAAGGTCACCTGATTCCATTTTAATCTGAGCCATGATAAAATATGGTATAAACAAACCGAAAAAATTTGCATTAACCTTCTCTGCTAAGGTATACAGATCTTTTCTTTTCTTTGAGTTGTTACTCCAATATTCATTTAACAAATTCACACAATTGTAATAATCTTCACCAGAGTATGAGTCAATATTTCCCAGGCTTGTTGATGTAACCAAAGTCTGTAAATTTGAATAAGCTTTTGGAATAAAACTGTTACCATTTAAAGAGTTGATCAAACATTCCAATGCTTTATAATCCATACCCATTTTCTGATATAATACAGATAAACCATACCAGGCAATTGAGTTCTTCTGATTACTTCCTGTTAATTTATTTAGAATCTCTTCTGCTTCTTCTGATTTACTATTCTGCATTAAACTACCTGCCCATAATAAATTACTCTGAACATCTTTTGAATTTAATTTGCTTGCCAATTCTGCATATTTTTCGGCATCTCTGAAATTTTCTAAATTCAAACTAAACAATGACTTATAATAATAAGCCAGATACAACTTTGGATGTATCTCCAAAAGCTCATCAGCAATATTGATTCCTGTTATATAATCTGCCTTTTTTCTTTTTCTCGCTGGATCGAGATGAAAAAATGTTAATCCATGTGCTAATTCTTTTAGCTTATTTAATTCAGAATAAACATTAAAGGTAATTTTTGAAACATCAAGATTATCATCTGAAAATAAAACAGAATTCAAAGACAGATCCTTTGATAGATCCCTGGCAAGATCGTCCTGTAAAGTAAACAAATTATCTAAATCGCCACTAATTCTGCTTGTGCTAACGATTTCGGTTGTCTCAACATTCGCAACACGAGCAGATATCACAACCTTCTCA
>PKSZ01000052.1 GCA_002869425.1 Marinilabiliales bacterium | reverse complement strand
TCATATTACATGAACCAGAACTGCCAAAAGCTTTGTCGGCATATTCAAAAGCATTTCTGTAACCATGTGTAATTCTGCTGATTTGTATTTCACCATTGAAGCTAGCTTCAGCAGGTTCGTTGTATTCAAGAATAATAGCATCTCCTTTTACCAGGGTTGTTGCAAACACTCTGTCCGTTTGATTGTTCCTGGAAGTAAAAGCACCAATCATTTCAGTTTTATCTGGATTATAGATAAATAGCTTGGCTCCATCAGGTAAAATGTAGTTATCAAACGTAAGGTTGATAGATAGCGCACCTGGTGAGTAAATACCCAGTCTCCACACTCTGGTTCCATTTGGAAGTGTTTCCCAGATACCAGAGTTTTCCATGTTGTATGATACTTCAATATTTTCTCCAAATCTCCATGGAGCACTTTTGGTTAAGTCCCGTACAGCATCTTCAGCTTTTAAAGCATCAAGGTTTGTTGCTTCAGCTGTGATGTATGGAACATTTTTAGATAATAAGTTATCGTTTTTTGGATAAGAACTGATAGGTTCTCCTTTCTCTGATAACTGAGCTTGTGACCAGCTCGCAGTAATCATCAAGATGATTAAAAAAGTAAATAGTCTTCTCATAGTTTATGTTTTTTTTGGTGCCTAAATATATAAAACTTAATAAATTGATTCGCTACAAAATTAGTTAATATTGGATGTTTATTTTTCTGATTGTTTTCCCTGTTTTGTGCTGTATATATAAAATATAAATACCCTTTGGTAAATTGGACTGGTTAACAATGATATGCTTTGAATTGCAATCATTATAATAGATTTTTTTCCCAATCATATCTTTAATTTCTACTGATTGAATTTTTTCATTTGATTGAATTTTGAATATCCCTTTAGAAGGATTCGGGAAAACCATAATTTGTGCTATGTTATTGTTGCTGAGTTGGTTTGTGTAGTTTACTGTATCGCAATTATTCGCAGTACAGTTGTTAGCATCGGTAATGGTTATGCAGTATGTTCCTGGAGTGAGGCCTGCTACAGTTGGTGAAATATGACCCGTAGGACTCCATAAGTAAGAATAAGGTGGGGTTCCCCCAGATGGCATTGCTGTAATTTCTCCGTCAGAAGAAGAGTATGATGAGGCATCCGTAACATCAAATTCGATACCAATTGGATCGGGTTCATCAATGGTAACAAAACTGGTCGTTATGCAGTTATTATTATCTATTACAGCAAGAGAATAATCACCAGCACAGAGATTCAAAATAGCTTCAGTATGATTACCATTAGACCATGTAAATGAAAATGGGGCTTCACCTCCTGTTATTTCTGCAGTTGCAGCTCCATCACAAGAATTATAACAAGTATTATTTTCTATTGAGGTAAAGTTTATTGTCCCTGCTGTAGCTTGTGAAATAGTAACAGATTCTGAGGCAGTACAATTGTGAGCATCTGTTGTCACCAGGTTGTAAGTTCCTGCAGATAATGGTTCTGAAATCTGCACTGTTTCTCATGTTTCTTCCCAGTAATATGAGTAGGGTTCTGTGCCACCATCAATAATTGCCCATGCACGACCGTTATCATTATTACAATCTGCATCTTCCCAATTCATAACAATTGTAATGGGATCTATATTTTAAATATAAACGGAAGTATCCTGTTGACAATTATTTGCATCTGTAACAGTAAGATATACATCTATATTACCACATAGCCCATCAATATCCATTGTTGTTTCATAATTGAACCACTCATATGTATAAGGGGGTGTTCCTCCAATAGCTGATGCATTAACATATGCATCACACTGTCCAGAACAACTTGGGCTGGTTGGTGTAGCAATAATTTGTAATGCCGGTTTGGGTATTATCGTTCCTTCTCCTACGGTACTACATCCGGAATTATCGGTTACTGTAACTAAGTAATTGCCTGCTGCAGCCTGTATAAATTCCGTTGTCTCATTGGTTGACCACAAGTAGTTATAATCAGGTGTTCCGCCTGAAACCACTGTTGCTAAGATACCATCTTCATTGCCTGAGCAAGTAGGTGATTCTGCAGAAAATCCAATTTCTGGTCCATTCAGATTTTCAACCAATATGCTTTGTGAGGCAGCACAACCATTGTCATCATTTATTGAAAGATTATAAGTTCCTGCCGGTATGTTGTTGATTAATGTTGAAGTTTGTCCGTTATCCCAGTAATAGTAGTAGGTGCCTGTTCCGCCTGATACAATGCTGGAAATTGCACCATCTGATAGGTTGCAATGTGCATTTGTTACATCAAATGAAATGCTTATAGGATCAGGATCTGTTAGGATTGTTGAAACAGTATTTAAGCAGTTGTTTGCATCCGTAACGGTAATGGTGTAAGACCCTTCACATAAACCGCCTGAATAGTCACTTGTTTCGCCGTTTGCGTTTGTGCTCCATTGATAGTTATATGGGGATGTTCCTCCATTGGGTAATACTGATATTATTGCATCGCAACTTTCCGGACAGGATGG
This sequence comes from Marinilabiliales bacterium, assembly GCA_002869425.1. GTDB lineage: Bacteria > Bacteroidota > Bacteroidia > Bacteroidales > BM523 > BM523. The sequence continues at coordinate 456 of PKSZ01000052.1, read as the reverse complement.
ATTCTGAGTAAGGTCAACAGAAAGAGAAAGAACCTGAGGCTCTGTAATTTCAATTATTCCCGTTTCCTGGCATCCGGCAGCATCAAAAACAGTTACTGAATATGTGTCGGCACAAAGATTTGTAGCTGTTTGCGTATTTTGATTGCTTGTATTTGCATCCCAAGTATAGGAATATGGCGGTGTTCCACCGCTAACAGAAAGATCTGATGTCCCATCACAAACACCATAACAGGATACATTTGAATTGGTCGAATTTATACTGAGTGCATCAGGTTCTGCTAATGTAATACTTATTGATGCTGTATTGCTAAGAGCATCGGTGACAGTAACAGTATATTCATTATCAGCACACATGGAAGTTGCCTCCTGTGTTGTTTGATTGTTGCTCCATAGAAATGTATATGGAGGAGTTCCTCCATTGGGTAGTACAAATGCATTACCATTGCAATCACCATT
>PKSZ01000039.1 GCA_002869425.1 Marinilabiliales bacterium | reverse complement strand
CTTGCGTACCCAATCCAAAAAAAATCTACAGGATTTTATTACCTGATTGAATTCAAAGCTCCTGGTCAATTGATCCAGAAACTTGAAACTGAATATCGCCGCGATGAGCGAATTATTCGTTTTCTTACTTTCAGGATGGATAAATATGCTATTCTATATAGCGAGAAAAGAAGAAGAGAAAAACAAAAAACAGAGGAGAAATAAACATGAGTGCACAAAGTCAATCAGAAATCAGATATCTTACACCTCCATCAGTTGAGGTAAAAAAGAAAAAATATTGTCGCTTTCAGAAAAGCAGGATTAAATATGTTGATTATAAAGATCCACAGTTCCTGAAAAAATTCCTGAATGAGCAAGGTAAAATTTTACCACGCCGTGTTACAGGAACTTCACTAAAATACCAGCGCAAGGTATCAACAGCTGTTAAACGTGCTCGTCACCTTGCATTATTACCATACGTTACTGACCTTTTAAAGTAAGGAGGATATTTTCATGGAACTTATATTAAAACAAGACATACCAAACATAGGCCATAAGGACGAAATCGTTACTGTTAAGGCAGGATATGGCAGGAATTATTTAATTCCGCAAGGCATGGCAACTTTAGCTACTGAAAGAGCCAAAAAAATTCATTCTGAAAACATGAGACAAAGAGCTCATAAAGAAGCGAAACTTCGTCAAGACGCTGAAGGTGTAGTTAAATCACTGGAAGGTATTAAACTGACAATTGGTGCAAAAACAAGCTCTACCGGAAAAATTTTCGGTTCTGTAACCACAATACAGCTTGCTGAAGCATTGGCTCAGAAAAGCGTCGAAGTTGAAAGAAAAAACATCAAAATTATAGGCAGTGCTATTAAAGAAGTAGGAAACTACAAAGCAAACGTAAGAATTTACAAAGACATTAGTACAGAAATTGACTTTGAAGTTATTTCAGAATAAATGTTATTGATATTATAATAAAAAAAAGGAGGCGATGCCTCCTTTTTTTTTGCTCCTATTTAACAGCAATTGTTTCTATTTCAACCATTACGCCGAGTGGCAATTTAACCACACCGTAAGCTGCTCTTGCTGGTGGATTTTCAGGATAATATTTTGCATAAACTTCGTTCATGGCTGCAAAATTTTCCATATCACTTAACAAGCATGTTGATTTTACAACATCTTCAAAGCTATATCCTGCTTCCTGAAGTATGGCTTCAATATTCTTCATTACCATTTCGGTTTGTTCAGTAATGCCGCCTTCTACAACTTTCCCTATTGCAGGATCGATGGGTACTTGACCTGAAATATACAATGTTCCGTTTACTTCAACTGCCTGACTATAAGGGCCAATAGCCTTAGGTGCTTTTTCTGTATTAATGATTTTTTTCATTATGAATAATTATTTAAATTTTACTCTAAGTAAATTATTTTTTCATTCATCTAAAAATTATCCATCCAACTCTTACGCTTGTTTAATTTCAAATCCTGCAGTATAGAGGACTTTGCTCTTAAAGTGAAATTATAACTCATGGATTTTCCAAAAGGAACCCAGTTAAATGTCATTTCCCAACAATGAAGATCACGATATATATCAACACTAGTAGTTGTAAACTTATGATTAACAATATCATATCCTGAAGAAACTCCAATTTTCCATTTACTAGTAAGATTAATATCGCCAGAACCTCGTAAAGTTTGGGTAAAGTTCTTTTCATACTGAACCTCCTCTTTATCGAATTTTTTAGACATATTAATATTATAATTAATTCTGAAATTCCATGGTATATCAAAGTCTGCATAAAAGTCCAGGTAATCTGCTCCGAGTGTTTCTTCCTTCTCTTTTTTCTTATCCTCTCCCTTTTTGGAGCTAAAACTCATATTCACTGCAGCCTGATAACGTACTAATCTGCCAACATTAATGCCTGCGTCACGATCAATATAAGCAGCGGGATTTTTTGATGCATCCCACTGAAAAGTATTAATATCATTCCCTAAAGTATCAATAGCATAGGGTTCAATGGTGGCACCAAATGTTAATCCAATATTCTTAATAATTTGAGTTCGACCACTAATTTTTAAAGGCTGCCAGTTCAGCGAGTCTGCTGCCAAATTATAGGATGTAGAAATATTAAAACTTTCCAGCAATTTAATCTTTTTTGTTCCGGTTACGGTATCCTCTTTACTCCGCACCTTCATTTCCAGGTTATTATTTAATGTAAAATTCACATTACCAGCTTTCCCTGAAGGAGCTGTTCCAAAAATAAAACCGTCATAATAACTGTATGATCTTCTATTTCCTAATGTATCAAGCTGAAGCTCATCATAATATCCGTATTTAGATTGACCAAAATCAGGACGATAACTATATGACACACTTGGAGTTAACACATGGCGTATGGCCTTCACTGCAGAATTCTTCTTAAACTGATACATACCATACATTTTGGTACTGAAGGAAGCCCGAAAATCGTAATCATATACCCTGTAAAAACCACCATTTGTATCAAGCATTGTTTGATTGTATGTAGTATCGGTTTCCGAAATCAACTTATAAGCATAATGTTGTTGTACCTGTTTAAAATACCAACGTTCGGTATACCGAGCAGATGGAGAAAAAGTTAAAAACTTCAACAATTTCTCAGAAGTACTGGCATCAACGGTATGTTTTACACCATTTTTAAATTCAGACCAGGCGCGGCCTTCAAACAAGTCATATTCTTTAGCTGTTATATTATTGGAAAAGTTTGTATTATAACCAATCCCTATTTTTTCATATATTTTGGTTTTGCCTACTTTATTCTTCCTTTTAAAAGGATAAATCCTATTCATCGAAAACATGATATTTGGCAACTTCAAAGTTATGGTTGTATCTCTGAAGTTCTGAGAATGATAAAAATTTGCTGACAGGTTAAATGGTGTATTTGCAAAACTTTTTCTATATGAAATACTGGACTGAGCTGTATTTTT
>PKSZ01000377.1 GCA_002869425.1 Marinilabiliales bacterium | reverse complement strand
TCCAACAAGTTGGTCATGGACATTCAGTGGAGGAACTCCAGTCTCCAGCACGGATCAGAATCCAACAGGAATTGTATACTCCACGGCAGGAGTTTATGATGTGTCTTTAACCATTTCTGATGGTAGCAACAATAATTCACAAACAAAACTAGGTTATATTATTGTGGGTGGAACTACAGCCATTGATGCCGATTTTGAAGGTGATAACCTTATTATTATGCCTGGTGATGCAGTTAATTTTACAGATCTTACATCAGGTACATTTCCTGTAGAATGGAGTTGGAATTTCGATGGTGGAACCCCAGGTACTTCCAATTCGCAAAATCCTGTAAATATTGTTTATAATATTCCGGGTAGCTATGATGTATCATTAACGGCATTTGATGGTATAAATCAGGATGTTGAAATGAAAGCCGATTATATAACTGTTATGGATTCTTCATTTTTAGAAGCAAATTTCACTGCTGATCAGACTGTTATTACATTAGATCAGACTGTTACTTTTACAGATTTATCTGTTGGTGCTATAGTAGAATGGGACTGGACCTTTACAGGCGGTGATCCGGCTGATGATGATACACAGACACCACCTGAAGTTTCATATACAGCAACAGGTAGCTACGATGTTGAGCTGATAGTTACAGATACTGCAGGTGTGAGCAATACTTTGCTGATACCTAATTATATAACGGTAATTGATCCGGTTGAACCGGTTGCCAATTTTATGGGTAATCCGTTGTTAATAGCACCTGGAAATACTGTTGATTTTACAGATCTTAGTCAAAATGCACCAACAAGTTGGAGCTGGAAGTTTTTTGGAGGAACACCAGGTTCTTCTAACCAGCAGAATCCTGTTGGAATTACATATAATTCTCCAGGTTTTTATGATGTGAGATTAATTGTAAGTAATTCTGCGGGAGCGGACACAATGATAAGAGAAGTATATGTTGAAGTCGTTGATCCTACTTGTCCGGAAGCAGAATTTGAAACAGAGTATACTGTTGTACCAGCTGGTGATACAATCATATTTACGGATCTAAGTGCAAATCAGGTAGATTCATGGTCATGGACTTTTGAAGGTGCTGAGCCTGTTTCTTCAGATGAACAAAATCCAGATTCAATTGTTTATGCAAATCCGGGTTGGTATGATGTCGCCCTTACAGTAACAAATGGCTGTGGATCAGATACAGAATCAAAACCTAATTATATTCGTGTCGTGAATTCAGATAGTATCGGTGCAAATTTTGTTGCTAGTCAGGTAATATTGACAGAGGGTGATACCATATATTTTACAGATTTATCCGTTGGTAATCCCACAACCTGGGACTGGTCTTTCGAAGGTGCAATTCCTTTAACTTCAAGTGAACAGCATCCTGATACAATCACATATCATACAGCTGGTGTTTATGATGTGATGTTGATTGTGCAAAAGGGATTAACGTATGATACTCTGTTAAGGGAGGATTATATTATTGTTCTTCAGGATGGAAACCATCCACCTCAAGCTGATTTTACAACAGATTATACCACTATCCCTAAGGAGACAAGCATTAATTTTTATGATTTGTCAATCGATGGGCCAACAGATTGGAAATGGATTTTTGAGGGTGCCAATCCAGGGATCAGTACAAATCAGAATCCTGTTAATGTTTATTACGAAACTGTTGGATATTATGATGCAACATTAATCGTATCCAATATTCTAGGGACAGATACAATCGTTAAAGAAGATTATATACACGTTATTGATCCGGATTCTGTTTCAAATCCACCAGTTGTAGATTTTACAGCTTCTGAAAGATTAATTTATGCAGGTCAAACCATATTTTTCCAGGATTTAAGTACAAATGATCCAACTGCATGGGAGTGGGAAATAGAAGTTGAACCGGGTGTATATGAAACAAAATATATGCAGAATCCAACAGCTGTAACATATAATATTCCAGGATTGTATGATGTGAAACTAAAAGCTGCAAATGCGCTGGGTATAGATTCTTTAATAAAAACCCAGTATATTGTTGTTTCCGATACCTCATGGGCAGATCCACGTGGATATTGTGATACGATAACCAATTTCGAGGGATACCTGTCAACATTTTATCATTTGGAATATACATGGGGTTATTTCCCAGGGCATAATGGAGATAGAATTAAGGGATATGCCGATCGTTATGTGAATTACACATTTAGTGAAATCAGTGCCATCATTGTTCCTGTTATTAAAACAGTTCCTGGCGAGCCTGATTCATATGTAAGATTTAAGGTTTGGGAAGGCGATGAATATCCTACAACGGAAATTACATCCAAAAAGGTAGAACTTGCTGATTTATATCCAAATACATATTGTTATGTTGAGTTTGATAGTGTAATACCTATTGATGGTAAATTCTTTATTGGGTATGAACTCAGGTATGCAATTGATGATGCTCCACAGGATACATTTGTGGTTGCGATGATGCCGGATAGGGGCCCTGATGAATTTAATTCATTGTACATTAAACGTGCAAGTAATTGGTTTACACCGCATGAGTATTATTTACAATATGATGAAAACGATATAGATATTAATTCATCTTTGGGAATAAAAGTAATTGGATGTTTGGTTGGTATTGATGAAGAAGAAAATACAACTGATGATGAGATTCTTGTATTTCCAAACCCTTCAAGTGATTTTGTTTATGTCAATCTGGGATATAATTTTTATGAAGATGTGGAAATAGCCGTTTATGATATGTTGGGAAATCGAATTGTAGATCGAACTGAACAAACATCAGATAATAATTATAGTATTGATTTCCGTGATTTATCTAATGGAATGTATTTTATCAATGTTATGATTGAAGATCGAATTGTTTCGAAAAAAGTGACCATTATCAAGTAAGTTAAGAGCTTTGTAATTAATATAGCAGTCACTACTTATAAGTGGCTGCTTTTTTTTAAATTCTTATTATTTCAGTATTT
>PKSZ01000284.1 GCA_002869425.1 Marinilabiliales bacterium | reverse complement strand
GTGATCCAATATTTATAAACAATTCGATCTACAAACCTACCATATGGATTTAATATATTGGTTACAGAAGAACCAGCAGTCTTTGGTATGTGAATAAAAATGAACTTCTTTTTATGCGAAATAATCATTGATTTAACCTTCTGTTAGATCTTTGTAAAACTGATATGCTGTTTGCATTTTATACTCTCTCTCAACCGCCATATCACGTAAAAGCATTTTGAACCCCTCGTATATTTCATTGTTGATAACAAGTACCCAGGGATGAAATCCAATACCAACAAGAGCGCCTTCAGGTAGACAATTAATTTTATTTATAAAATAATTATATGTTTCCTTCTTATTATAATTACCAATATATGCAGGCCAATCATCTCCTATGGTTGGAAATCTGAAATATTTCGAGCCAATTTTTAAATAGCCAGGAAAACAATCACTTTCACGTTTACTTCCAAAAACATCATATGAATATTGGTTTTCTTTTAGCATTTTTAACAAGCTAACGGTCCATTGACCATTTGGAGAATGAAATCCTTTTATACTATCTGAAGTCGACAATATATTGTGATAGTTTTTAAAATCTTCTCTAAGTTTCTTTTGGGATATTTGAAAAGGGGCAATATGCGAATAGGTATGAGAAGCTAATTCATGTCCCCGACTAATGATTGCAGATACTGTATCCGGATATTGTTCCACAATTCTACCAACTGTAAACCATGTAGTTTTTATATTTACACTATCAAGAAAATCCAGCAGTTCCTCTACATGCTTATTTGTAATTCCAACATCAAAGCCACTGAACTCCCTTTCATAGTCGAAATAGATAAAAACATTTCTTTCACCATTAAGCTTCTGTTTGTTTATTACCTTCGTAAATGGGAAAAGGTTTAACAACCTATAATAAAATTTAATATAAAATCTTTGTAATCTTGTCATTAACCCTTCAACGCTTTAAATATTTTACCTGCAATTTTCTTTAGTGATTTTCCATATACAGGTAGAAACTGGACATGTGCTCCACCAAAAGCATGCTTAAATCTCCAAATATGATACTCAGGATGTTCTTTGTAGGGAATTGCGCCAGGACAGAATCCCATATCATAAGTTTCTATACCTTTTGATTTGGAATACATCATCATTGCCCATTGTGCCAATTGACCAGGTGATGAACAGTTTTTCATAGTTTTAAAATCAGGGTTCATTGCTCCATACAAATATGCTGCCCGATTTAATGAACTTGATAACGATGCATTTACAATTACTCCATCACACTTTATCAGAAATAAGTGACCTATCTCTTCATTTAGCAGTGTTGTGTACTCGTATTTAAATTGTTCCTTATTCAATATATTAAATCCCTTTTTTTTTCCCAAATGAGAATAAAGATTCCAAAAAATTTCAAAAGATTCATCTGAAGGCACATTAACAACATCTACTACAAGGTTAGAGTTCAGAGACTTTCGAACTTCATACCTTGTTTGTCGCTTCATTTGACTTAATATTGTTTCCTCATCTTTGGTAATATCAATCCAATATGTATGCCGCTCTTGTGATATTGCATCAAAGCCCATATCTTCCATCACACAAGTAAAAATATCACTATACTTGCTCTCTTCACCCTCTATTCGGGATGGCATCCATGGAGAGATTCTAACATATGCTATATTCTTGGTTTTAGCCCATTTTAAGAAATGATCAACCACATTACCTACCATAGTGGCATTTGGATCTACTTTAAACAAAAAACCACCTTGTACATCTGCCACATTCATAATTCCTTTACCTGCCCTTTTCACAGAATAATGTGCACCACCAATTATCTGTCCTTCGTCCATATATACATAAGTTTCTATTTCCCGTCCAATAATTGATTTTGTTTTTGCATAACCAATATTATGCATATACGTACCATTAATGCTATTTTGTATTATATCATTGAATACTTTCTCGTTTTCCTTTTTTATAATTTGGGCTTCAAACATTTTTTGTACCTAATTAATAACCTTTCTGAATGGACGCTTTAAAGCAGATTTGTACTCTCTGTATATATTAAATAAAGGAAAGAACAGTACTTTATTCTTTTTAATCAATACATATCCATTATTGATAACCGATGTTTTTCCTTTCACGTTTTCATCTTGAATCTGAATATAAACCTTTTGAGCTCCTCTTTTAACACAATAATTAATTCTTTCTTCTTCCATCCTGGTGTGTAAGCCTTGATGGCGGTATTTTGGAAAGCATAATCCATCTTTTAAAAGAAACTCACCCTTTTTCAAATAAATATCAAACTCTTCAAAATACTTTATACTATTCACAATAATCCAAGCAAGATATGCTAACTCACCCGTATCCAGATCAAACACACCTAAACCTACCCAATCTGGACTTTTTAGACGTCTTGGAATCTTTTTTTTAAAGGCTCCTTTTACATAACTATCATATGCAGTCCTTAATGTATCTGAATCTTGACTACGAATTTCACGTATCTCATATTTACTATCATTTATTGAAGATAATTTTGTAAATAGCTGTGGAGATTCTAAAGCATATGTATTCAAAATCGGAGTTTGGATTTTAAGATTCCAGACTAAAATTGATAATTGTTTTGGCACCAATTTCTTTATAGTTCTCTTTTTTCCCATTCTCTTTGTTCTTGTCTCTTTATATTCGTTTTTATTGAAAAGGAGTTAACATTACTCAAAATCAGGGCTAGCAAAAAGGCTGAATCCACAGGCATTAGAAATGAAACCATATTCCTACTAGTAGTATGGATTAACATCATAGTAATGATTGCTATTCCAAAAACAAATATACTTTTACCGTATCCATTTTTCTCTAATCTAAAAATAAAAGCGATAATACTGAAAACAGAAAGCCAAACGATCAACAGGCCAAGAACCCCTCCAACCAATAGTAAATCATGGTTTCCCACATGATTATCATAGTACCTATAAGTTATCTTACTAT
>PKSZ01000285.1 GCA_002869425.1 Marinilabiliales bacterium | reverse complement strand
GGTCCATTTGGGATAAATATTTCTAGCTTTTCTTCTTTTTGTTTCGAATCCTGATTTAGGAGTTTATCATAAGCAGAGAGTCGCGCTTTCGATTTTGCGTGCCTTGCTTTTGGAGACATTCGAACCCATTCAAGTTCCCGTTCCAATGTTTTTTTACGTTTACTTTCAGATTTTTGCTCCTGATCCAATCTTTTAGACTTTTGCTCAAGCCACGAGCTATAATTACCCTTCCATGGTATTCCCTCTCCTCTATCAAGCTCTAATATCCAACCTGCAACATTATCCAAAAAATATCGATCGTGTGTTATTGCTATTACTGTTCCCTTATACTGTTGAAGGTGCATCTCCAACCATTGAACAGATTCAGCATCCAAGTGATTTGTAGGTTCATCCAATAACAATACGTCTGGCTCCTGTAAAAGCAATCGGCATAATGCAACCCGCCTTCGCTCTCCACCAGACAGATATTCAATTTTCTCAGTTTCTTCCGGACAACGAAGTGCATCCATTGCTCGTTTTAACCGGCTGTCAATTTCCCATCCGTTTTTTTGTTCAATGAGTTCTGTTAGCTCACCCTGTCTCTCAATTAACTTAGTCATTTCCTCATCAGACATAGGTTCGGAAAATTTCAAGTTAACTTCCTCGTATTCTTTAAGCAAATCGACAACATCTTTCATTCCCTGCTCAACTACTTCTCGAACAGTAAGATTATCATCTAGTTTAGGCTCCTGTTCCAAATATCCAACACTATATCCGGGAGAAAAGACAACTTCACCCTGATACGATTTTTCAATACCCGCAATAATCTTAAGTAAAGTAGACTTACCCGAGCCGTTTAAACCAATTATTCCGATTTTTGCTCCGTAAAAAAACGACAGATGTATATTTTTTAAAACTTGCTTGTGCGGCGGAAAAGTTTTACTCACGCCGACCATTGAAAAAATTATCTTTTTATCTTCTGACATAATTGTTAATTTTCAGGTAAGTACAAAGGGTTTCTTTCGTTGTATTTTCTTAGGTAAACAAATAACAATTTCTTCCTTTTTCGTTTTTTAATGTCCAGAAATTCTTCATACAGCTTTTGATCTCTACTTAAAACAATCTCCATAGACTCCAGGTTGAAAACCATCACACTTCCGGTTTTAAAATCCAAAATGTATTGTTGTAAATCAGTTGTTTCATAAGATCTTGGCATCATAGCCGGACTTGACATATAAAAAGGATCCATATATGGATCGTGCACAACAGTTACCATTGATACAAAATGAGCAATATTTCCAACAACAGGTATTCTACTAAAAGAATTATTCCAATGAATGTGTAGAACTCCTTCATTACAATATCCCCATAATGCTTTTACAGGAACCTGTTTTTGTTCCCCCAATAAATCAACATAAGTAATGATTTCATTTCGTAACAATTGAGAATAATAATCGATTTCAGAAGGGTTGATATCTGATATAATTCTGGACCTTGATATGGGTTGATTCTGAATAACCTGATCAAAAGAAATATAAATTCCATCATAAAATCTGTACTCCGTGGAATATCGCACTTTTCCAAGTGTATCTTGTGCTGTACCCTGAATACAAAAAGCTGGTATCAGAAAAATTAAAAATATTATCCGAATGGAAAATTGTTTCATTTTGAAAGCTATATTCTGAGACGAATTCCTAATACCAGAATATCATCAACCTGCTCAAGCTCTCCTCGCCAGTTTTCAATATTTTCCTCTAAAAAGGCCTTTTGCTGATCTACCGGAAGGTTATTTATCGTAAGTAATAAATGCCTGAATCGCCTATATTTAAACTTCTTACCTAGTGGACCACCAAACTGATCAGGATATCCATCGGTAAAAATATAGAACATATCGTTATCCCTTATTTTAACTTCATGATTTTCAAAGACATGATCTTCTTCTTTATCCACCATACCCACAGAAAAACGATTGGCTTTCACTTCGATAATCTTATTTTCCCTTACCAGATATAATGGATTAAATGCTCCTGCGAACTGAATGGTCTGATCGGTTCTGTCAATCACACAAAGTGCGATATCCATACCATCTTTTACGGTTTGTTCTTCATTATTTCTGCTAAATATTTCAGAAACGCCATCATTAAGTCTGTTTAAGATCTCAGCAGGATCTTCAATACCTTTCTCGGTAATATTTCTAAGTAGGTCAAATCCAATAATTGACATAAAAGCTCCAGGAACCCCATGACCAGTACAATCGACTGCAGAGACAAACACCTTATTATTCTTCTCTGTAATCCAATAGAAATCACCACTTACAATGTCTTTTGGTTTGTATAAAATGAAAGATTCAGGGAACAGTTTTTTGAATAAATAAACCGAAGGCATCATAGCCTGTTGAATCCGCTTTGCATAGTTGATACTATCGGTAATATTCTTGTTCTTTATTGTCAATTCTTCTTTCTGCTTAGCTATTTCCAAAGCTGCAAGCTGCTTTTCCTGAAGAATCTGATTTGACCTTTTAAGCTTTCTTGTTCTGAATTCAATGAAATAATAGATTATAAAACCAAAAAACAGGATATAAGCAATATAAGCCCATTTGGTTCTCCACCATGGAGGAGCAATAATAATTTTTATTGAGGCACCTTTTTCATTCCACTTTAAGTCGTTATTTGAACCAACAACACGAAATACATATTCACTCGGAGGGATGTTGGAAAAAGTTCTTGAATGCTCTGTTCCTATATATATCCAGTCATCATTCAATCCTTCCATCATGTATTTGTACTGGTTTTTTTCCGGTCTTGTATACTCCAAGGCAGCAAAATTTATGGTAAACATAAAATCCTTATAGGAAATCTCAATTCCTTCTTTACCCTGCAGACTTATTATTTCCGTCCCTTCTTCATTGGTTTTTTCAAAACTTGTTATTACGATAGGGGGAATAATATCATTATCAGACATTGAATCTGGAAAGAAAGAATTTAATCC
>PKSZ01000380.1 GCA_002869425.1 Marinilabiliales bacterium | reverse complement strand
GCAATGAAAAAAATACGGATAATTAACGGCAGCCACTAAAATACAAGTACTGTTTGCTATACTCACAAGGTTCAATCCTGCAAAAAATGTTCATATTTATGTTAGTAATTCAGATTCAAGAAAATGCTACATACTGCCATTTCTGCTACTTTTATAATCATGAACAAGTATCTGATTATTGCGCTGATAATAATTCAATCTCCCATAATCTTTGCTCAAACAAAGATCAACAGAGAGGAATACATTATGAAATATAAAGAACTAGCCATCAAGGAGATGCACAGAAGTGGAATACCTGCCAGCATCACATTGGCACAAGGACTACTGGAATCAAATAATGGCAATAGCAAGCTAGCCATTAAAGCAAATAATCATTTTGGAATTAAATGTCATTCTTCCTGGACAGGGAAAAAATTTCATCAGGATGATGATGCAAAGAATGAATGTTTCAGGAAATACAAATCTGTTTATGATTCATACAAGGACCACACCGACTTTTTGGTTAATGCCAAACGATATGCTTTTCTTTTTGATTTGGAACCGACAGATTATGAAGCATGGGCAAAAGGATTAAGAAAGGCTGGATATGCTACCAATCCGAAATATCCACAGTTACTGATAAAAATTATCGAAGACAATCAATTATACATATACGATAAAGACAATAAGGTAGTAAACAACAGTTCAATAAAAAACAATCATAATAAAAGCCATAACAATTCAACTCAAAAGAATCCAAAAAAGAAGGAGGATAACTTCAAGATTGACCCGTATGGCAGAAAAATACAAATCTGCAACAACCGAAAATATATTATAGTAAAACCTGGAGATACTTTCTTTTCTCTGAACAACGAATTTGATATGCTATCCTGGGAATTGAAACGATATAACGACTTGGACAAAAACGACCTATTGAAGGCAGGTAGCAGACTGTACATTCAGCCCAAAAGAAACAAAGCAAAAAGAGGTACAGAAATTCATATTGCCAAGAAGGGAGAAACCATGCACGATATATCACAATTGTATGGCATAAAACTTAAAAAACTCTATTTCAAAAACAATATGAAACCCGGCGACCAACCAAATCCGGGTCAGAAAATTTATCTGCGTAGAAGAATCCCACCTGAAGATCAAAAAAAGTAATCTGATTTCTGAAAATTCCCTACCTTTACAACATATGACAAATGAGTCAGAAATATTTGTTGTCAGTAGTATTCAATTCGATTCCACACTTCAAGGAAATGCATGTTTTGGATATGAATTTGATGAGAATATGCAATGTACCTATGCATTTGCCAATCAAATAAACAATGAATGGACTATTCGAAAAACAGAAGGAATTATTTCCTTGCTTTCCAAAATAAAACAAGATGAGCAGCTTGTGATATTTGTTCATGGCGATGGAAAACCATTCAAAGAATCACTTAAACGAAGTAAAAACATTGCAGATACCTATGGCGTGAAAGTCCTTCTTTATGCATGGCCGGCAAAACTTCCCAATAAAACAGGAAATAAAAATTTCAAAAACTCCGTAAACAACATCAACAAATCCTTTGAAATTTTCTTTTGCCTGATAAGACAAATACAGAACTGGTTCAATGAAAAAAGCCATCAACACAAACCGGTTATCATATTGCACAGCTTAGGAAATCTATACCTGAAGAATTTCATATTAAAAGCCCAAGATAAACAACCTAAAAATCTATTCAGTAACATTATACTAAATGCTGCATGTGTTGATGAAAAAGATCATCATTTATGGTTGGATAAGCTAAACATGAGTGAGCGGGTTTTTGTTATTCAGAATAAATACGACATGATTTTGCGTGCAGTGAAAGTGGTTTTATGGAGAAAAAGGCAGCTTGGCGTTGCTCTAAAAACAAAACCTTCTCTTAAAGCGACATATTTAGATTTGTCAAAAGTTATAGGACTGGCTTTCAAACCTGGCAAAAGTCATTCTTACTTTGTTGTTGATGCTCCGTCAGAATTAAACTGTATCAACATCTTATATAATGAATTGTTCAACGGCAATGATTTACCAACAGATAAAATTAAATCGGAAAAAGTTGATCAAAACAAATACCGCTTGATCAAACCCAAATAATTATTGTAGGGAATACTGACTTATATCTTTAATTCCATTCATTAAATCTTTACCACTCATAGCTTTTTTCCCGGCTGGCTGAATTTTCAAGATTTTTAACTTTCCTCCATTGACTGCTATTTCAAGATTTTTACCTGTTTGAATTTCAATATCTGAAGAATAACTACCTTCTGAAAACTCAACATCAATTATCTTTGCTGCTATTCGTTTACCATCAGGGTTTACCAATTCTGTCCAGGCATTAGGATATGGAGATAAACCTCTAATAAAATCATAGATTTTGTGCCCCTTCAGGCTCCAGTTAATCTTACAATTATCTTTAAAGATTTTGGGTGCATGCTTCAGTTCTTCTGACAACATCTCATTCTGCTCTTTTGCCTCGCATCTGCCTTCGAAAACATCTTTGGCTGTTTTTACAACCAATTTGGCACCTATTTCCATCAATTTATCATGGAGAGTGCCAGCGGTATCATTTATATCAATGATTACTTTTTCCTGATATATAATTGCACCTGTATCTATTTCATGCTTGAGGAAAAAAGTTGTAACTCCGGTTTCCTTTTCACCATTTATAATGGCCCAATTAATTGGAGCAGCTCCTCTGTATTGAGGTAATAAAGAAGCATGCAGATTAAAAGTCCCAAATCTTGGCAATGACCAAACAACCTCTGGCATCATTCTGAAAGCAACTACAATTTGCAAATCTGGATTGAGAAATCTCAAGCTTTCTAAAAATTCATCCGATTTCATATTCGTCGGTTGAAGTATACGCAAGTTTCTGGATGCAGCATACTTTTTCACAGCAGACTCCTTAATCTTTTGACCTCTACCAGCTGGTTTATCGGGGGCAGTAACCAACGCTGCAATATTAAATC
>PKSZ01000628.1 GCA_002869425.1 Marinilabiliales bacterium | reverse complement strand
TTGAACCGAAACAGTAATTTCTTAATAGATTGAATCCATAACATTTAGCCGTGTGTCATATATACATTATGATATGTGTCAATATTCATATATTTTATAATAGTTCTGTGTTTGACTCTTTCATTCTTTTTATAATTTTGATAGTACATAGATATATTATCGTATGAATCATTATTATGAGCGATAGACAATCATTTCTGGGAAATGCCGACATTGAGACCATTAACTCTATGTATAAAGAATATCTGGAGAATCCTGATAATGTTGAGGAGACATGGCAAAAGTTTTTTGAGGGTTTTGATTTTGCACAGCGGGAGTTTCCTGTGAAAAAATCCTCAGCAATAAATGATAAGGAATTTAAGGTTATAAATCTTATTTATGCTTTCAGACAAAGAGGACATCTGTTTACAAAAACAAATCCTGTAAGGTCAAGAAGGCAATATTTGCCAGATTTAAGTTTGGATAATTTTGGTTTGAGTGACCTAGATTTAGATTCTGAATTTCAAGCAGGAACAGAAATAGGAATAGGTAGAGCAAAATTGCGCGAAATACTTAATCATTTAACAGAAACATATTGTCGTACAATTGGTGTTGAATATATGTTTATCCGGAATCCAGAGAAAGTAAAATGGCTTCAGGACAGGATGGAAAGTACGCAAAATCGCCCCGTTTTTACCCATGATGAAAAAAAACACATATATTTTCATCTGCAGTTAGCCGTTGGGTTTGAAAAGTTTATTCATAAAAAGTTTATTGGGCAAAAAAGATTTAGCCTTGAAGGTGCCGAGTCTGTAATTCCGGCTTTGGATGCTGTAATTGAAAAGGGCGCAGAACTGGGAATTCAGGAATTTGTCATTGGTATGTCCCATAGAGGGCGGTTGAATGTTCTTGCCAATATTTTGCAGAAACCTTACGAAAATATTTTTGAGGAATTTACAGGTAAGCAATATGATGAAGAGAATTTTCTTGGTGATGTGAAGTATCATCTTGGATATGAGAATGATGTAATAACAGATAGCGGTAAGAAAGTTCATTTAAACCTTGTTCCGAATCCATCGCATCTGGAAACGGTTGGTGGCGTTGTGCAGGGATTGTCAAGGAGTAAAATAGATTTTCAATATAACAAAGATTATGGTAAGCTTGCTCCAATTGTAATACATGGTGATGCAGCAGTTGCAACGCAGGGAGTTGTGTACGAAATAATTCAAATGTCAAAGCTGGAAGGGTATAAAACCGGCGGAACAATTCATCTGGTAATCAATAATCAGGTGGGTTTTACAACCAGTTATCTGGAAGCCCGCTCGAGTACTTACAGTACAGATATTGCTAAAGTTATTAAGTCTCCGGTTTTCCATGTTAATGGTGACGATCCTGAAGCATTAATTTATACAATAAAGTTGGCTATGGAATATCGGCAAACATTCCATACAGATGTGTTTATTGATCTTCTTTGTTATCGAAAATATGGTCATAATGAGGGAGATGAGCCTCGTTTTACGCAGCCGTTACTCTATAAAGAGATAGCCAGGCATCCCAATGTTCGAGATATTTATTCAAAATATCTTGTTGAGCAGAATTTATATACACAAGAACAGGTTAAGCAGGCAGAAGCAGATTTTGAGTCTGTGCTTGAAGAAAAGATCAAAATAAGTGTAGATGAAATGGATACTGTTTTG
The DNA here is from genome assembly GCA_002869425.1 of Marinilabiliales bacterium. Taxonomy (GTDB): domain Bacteria; phylum Bacteroidota; class Bacteroidia; order Bacteroidales; family BM523; genus BM523. The sequence continues at coordinate 1,306 of PKSZ01000628.1, read as the reverse complement.
GTAGATCCGTTTTTGGAGAAAGAATGGAAAGCATTTAGACAGCCAGATGAAGATGATTTTTTCAAACCCATGGAAACAGGCTTTGATAAGAAAAGGCTTATGGGTATAGCTCATTCAATTAATACACTGCCGGAAGGAAGAAAGTTTTTCAGCAAAATAGAGAAGTTGTTAAATGCAAGGAAGAAATTATTTGAAGGGGGAAAAGTTGATTGGGCAATGGCAGAGTTACTTGCATATGGATCTTTGCTGGAAGAAGGACATCCTGTTCGTTTGAGTGGTCAGGATAGTATTCGTGGAACATTTTCTCACAGGCATGCTGCTTACGTTGAGGAAGATACAGGTGAAAGATATTTTCCTTTGAAAAATCTTTCTGAAAATCAGGCTGAGTTTAATGTGTTGAATTCGCTTTTGTCAGAATACGGAGTTATGGGCTTTGAGTATGGTTATGCTTTGGCTAAACCAGAAGCATTGGTAGTATGGGAGGCGCAATTCGGTGATTTTCATAATGTTGCACAAGTTGTTATCGACCAATATATAAGCTCGGCTGTTGAGAAATGGGGACTAATGAATGGCTTGGTATTGTATCTTCCTCATGGTTACGAAGGGCAAGGACCAGAACATAGTAGTGCCAGGGTTGAAAGATTTTTAACACTTTGTGCCAATAACAATATGCAGGTCGTAAATCCTACTACTCCTGCAAACTTTTTTCATTTGTTGCGAAGACAAACACATCGCGATTTTAAAATCCCACTCGTAGTATTTACTCCTAAGAGTTTGCTTCGTCATCCGGATTGTATTTCTGAAATAGATGAGCTGGCAAAAGGTCATTTTATGGAGGTGATTGATGATGATTTTGTAATGCCTGAAAAAGTTAAGCAGGTGGTGCTTACTTTTGGGAAAATATATTATGAACTGGATGCATATCGTAAGTAAAATGAGGTTGATGATGTAGCAATTATCAGAATTGAGCAATTATATCCATTCCCATATCATCAAATTATGAAAATACTTATCAAGTATAAAAATGTGGAAAATAAGCTATGGGTTCAGGATGAACCTATAAATATGGGGGCATGGTCATATGTGCAGAGGGTATTTGATGATGTTAAGCTTTTACCAGTAGCCAGACCGGCTGCAGCAAGTCCGGCAGGAGGATTGCTTGAACAACATAATATCAGGCATCAGAAATTAATGGAAAAGACCTTTAAGCTTTGTAAGTGTGATTTGGCTACTAAATATTGTGGAATGCGATGTGAAATAAGAGAAAACGAAAAAAGACGTAAACTGTTAGGTTATATTTAATACG
>PKSZ01000718.1 GCA_002869425.1 Marinilabiliales bacterium | reverse complement strand
ATACTTCTATTCCTTCCAGTAATACACTATCTCTGTGTGGAATAACTTCTATCCAGTTTTCTTTGCTAAGTTTGCCTGCAGTCGGAACTTTCATTAATCTGAAATTCTGAGCTTCATAATTTGTTCTAATGTAGAAGTAATCAGAATGATGATAAACACTGTATTCAATGCCACGTTCTCTTGGTTGGATAACTTTAAATGTGTCGTCGGGTTGATCTGCATCAACATACCTGTATTCATCCGCCATTGTGCTGTTCGATCCAATTAATAAGAAAGCATTGTCTTTTGTTTTCTCAATATAAACATCGAATGTCTCATCATTTTCTTCAAATACAGTTTGATCTTCTGATGATAAAGTTCCCAACTTATGTTTCTTCACTCTGAATCCTCTGAGTGTAACAGGATCTTTTTCAACGTAGAAAAATGTATTGTTATCGTTTGCCCAAACAATATCACCTTCTGTATTATCAATGATATCACTAAGTATTTCGCCGTTTTCAAGATTTTTCACTTTGATAATGTACTGTCTTCGGCTAACAGTATCAAATGAGAAGGCTGCCAGTTTGTTATCTGGACTTACAGAAAAATCTCCAAGGGCATAATATTCATACCCTACAGCCATATTATTTACATCAAAGATTACCTCTTCAGTATTTTCAAGGCTGTCTTTTTTGCGACATTCTATTTCATATTCTTTGTTTTTTTCATAACGGGTATAATAAAAATAACCATTGTTAAAATAGGGAGCGGAAACATCTTCTTGTTTTATCCTGCCAATCATTTCATGATATAACTGATCTTTTAAGGAATCATAGTCTTTTATGCAGTACTCAGTGTACTTGTTTTCAGCTTCCAGATAGGCAATTACTTCTGGATTCTCTCTTTCTCTTAACCAATAATATGGGTCAATTCTGGTATCACCATGAATACTCAATTCTTTAGGAATTTTTTTCGCAACAGGAGGTTTCATTTTTGAATCTTCTTTTTTATTTACATTCTCACTACATGAAGAAAATACGGCCAATGAGATAAAAATCAGGAATATAGACTTGATGTTTTTCATTAATATTTTTTGTGGTAAGTTAATAAAATAATGTTAACAGGTAGTTGAAATGTTTTTATTATCTAATCTTTCTTTTGAAATTGTGAAAAAAGCTTAAACAATACTACATTTTATTAATTGGCAGCGTAATTAAAAACTAAATTATTAATTTAGCGACTCGTATTATTAATTATTCAATATATTGAAAAAAATCAGGGAGTTTCTTAGAAACAATTACTTTAAATATGTTTTCTGGACTATAGCATATCTACTATGGGTAATTTGGGTAGGCAATTATTGGTTGTTATTTGGGTTACCTATTATTTTTGATTTGTATATATCCAAAAAGGTAAACTGGACATTCTGGAAGAAAAGAGGAGTTAAAAAGCACAGCAAGGTTGTAGAGTGGTTTGATGCATTGATATTTGCAGTTATTGCAGCTAGTTTTATTCGAATGTTTTTTATCGAAGCCTTTACAATTCCAACTTCCTCAATGGAGAAAAGTTTACTGGTGGGCGATTATTTATTTGTGAGTAAACTGAGTTATGGGCCAAAGCTTCCCAATACACCTTTAAGTATACCCTTTGTACCCCACACAATGCCAACAACAAAGAGTACGCCTTCTTTTTTAACTTGGTTGCAATTTCCATATAAAAGAATTGCGGGGTTCGGTGAAGTGGAAAGAAATGATGTGGTTGTCTTTAACTTCCCGGAAGGAGATACGGTGGCAAGCAATATTCCCGAACAGAGTTATTACCAGTTATGCAGGACCTATGGCCGCGACAGAGTATGGACAGATAAAGTTAATTTTGGAGAAATTGTTGTTCGCCCTGTAGATAAAAGAGAATTTTATATCAAGAGATGTGTTGCCATATCAGGAGATACAATAAATATAAAACATGGTCAATTATTTATTAATGGTAAGAAGCAGGAAGAAGTAGAAAGAATGCAGTATAATTACTGGATTCAGACCGATGGCTCAAGAATTAACGAGAAGCATCTGGAAAATCTTGAAGTGTCTAACGATGATGCTCTAAATTATGATCCCACATATTCTACATACGATTTACCTTTGATGAAAAAAAATGTGGAAGCAATAAAAGCTTTCAGCAATGTTCGTATGGTTGTCAAGAAAGAAAAGCCTGACTCTATATGGTCTACATACATTTTCCCACATGATGAAAAATATCAATGGAATGAAGATAATTTTGGTCCTTTGTGGATACCCAAAAAGGGAGTTACTATTGATTTAAATCTTAATAATTTACCTTGTTATAAAAGAATTATTGGTTATTATGAAGGGAATGATCTTGAGGTTAAAGGAGATGATATTTTTATCAATGGAGAAAAGAGTACAACGTATACTTTTAAGATGAATTATTTCTGGATGATGGGAGATAACAGGCATAACTCTGCAGATAGTCGATTTTGGGGATTTGTACCGGAAGATCATGTTGTGGGTAAAGCTGTATTTGTGTGGTTATCATTAGACAAGGATAAAGGTTTGTTTGATGGAAAAATCCGATGGAACAGAATGTTTAGGTTCATTCATTAATGGGTGGAAGAAAAAGAAAACGTGAAATAAAAGATTGGATTAAAGCACTCATTATTGCTTTAGTTATTCTGCTTCTATGTAAAGCTTTTATAATAGATATTCATGTAGTACAGAATACATACATGAATTCAACTTTAAGGCAGGGCGATTATGTTTTGGTAAATAAACTGAAGCATGGAGCCAGGTTTCCAATTACTCCCTTATCATTACCTTTTTCTAACAAATATCTTGATTGGTTAAAATTACCATATTTCAGACTGCCTGGATTTGCTGATATTGAAAGGGGGGAGTTGCTGGCTATTAATTATCCTAAGATTTCTGATTTGCCTATTGACCGTAAGGAAGTGTACGTAAAACGGTGTGTTGCTTTACCCGCAGATACGTTGAATATT
>PKSZ01000717.1 GCA_002869425.1 Marinilabiliales bacterium | reverse complement strand
CTGTAACTTTTATATGAGGATAAAGTGTACGTAGGTAATCTCCTGCTGCTATTGTTCCTGCAGATCCTGTTGCAGAAACATAAGCTGCAAAATTGCTTTTTTCTGTTTTAATTTGATTGTAAACTTCATCAATTGCGTGTCCTGTAATAGAATAGTGCCATGCTGAATTTCCAAATTCATCGAATTGATTAAAAATCACACAATCTTTTCTTGTTCTTCGGATATCCCAGCACTTGTCATAAATTTCCTTAACGTTTGATTCACAGCCTGGTGTTGCAATAACTTCAGCACCAATTTCCTCTAACCAGCTAAATCTTTCCTGACTCATTTCTTCAGGAAGAATAGCAACAGCAGTTGTAGCCATCAGATATGAATCAAAAGCGCCACCACGACAATAATTTCCTGTTGAGGGCCAAACAGCTTTGTGGTAAGTCGGATCAAAAGTTCCTGTAATAATTCTTGGTGCAAGGCAACCGTATGCAGCGCCTACTTTATGGGCTCCCGTTGGAAAATATTTACCAATAAGAAGTACAATTCTTGCATCTACTCCGGTTAATTGAGAGGGCAATTCAATGTAGTTTACATCACCATATAAACCCCCTGATTTTTTGGGTTCATTTTTCCAGGTAATTCTGAAAAGGTTCAATGGATGAAGATCCCAAAGCCCAATATTTTTAAGCTTATCTTTTATTTTTCCCGGGATTAAATCGGGATTTTTCATTTGTGCAAATGTCGGTAAAATAATACCCTGCTCACGAAAGCGGTCCGCAGCTTTCTTTCTTACTTCTTCGCTAACTATGCGATCAATTATTTCTATCATATATTAAATATTAAGTTATTTTTCATTTCTGTAGTAAATATGATCCAGATGCTTCATCAGAACACTCATTTTAACTGCATCTTCAAAAGTAGCTTCAGTCATATCTTTTTTCTTAAAGTTGATTTCAATGATTTTAAAATCTCTGCTAAATTTAGCAATGATTTTGTCTGTGTCAAAAAGGAAAATTTCACCTGCATCAGTAAGTGTTTTAATTCCATCTTTGCCTCGATACATAATTGTTTTCATGCCTCCAAAATAATTGATGAAATAGCCTTCTCCAGCATCATTGAAACTGTAAAAGTTTAAGTAAATTTTGGGTTTGTCTGCAAATGGTTTTCCAGAGGTAGGACAGAAAATGGTACAGTTTCCACATTCGTTACAAAAATCACCAATATTTACAACCTGGTACTTCTGGTTGATAGAAAAAGAACCATTGTCAATAAGTTCAATTTGATCCTTGTTTTTGACAGCTTTTTGTAAAGAAAATTCAACCGGATCAATTTCATATGTATAATTGGCTCTATTGGGACATACTGTATCACAAATAGAACATACTTCATCGCAGTATAAACATCGGGATGCTTCCTGAATGGCAGTATCTTCATCCAAGGCTTCTACTACAAGCTTAAAATTATTCCTGTTTTCAGGATTGCTTTCTGTGATTTGTTCACCATGAATTCGATTGGATCTTTTTATGATGTGTGAATTGAAATCACCGCCTTTGGTTGTTTGATTATAATCTGGTATACTTTGATTTATTTCCTCTAGAATGGTTTTTGCTGCAAAACGCCCATCGGCAACAGCTTTTATTACGGTTGATGCCCCACGTAAAGCATCTCCTCCAATAAACACATTCTCTAACGCTGTTTTATATGCTTCTTCTTTAAAAAGGAGATTGTTGTCAACAAAATCAATGTCAAGATCTTGTCCAATTGCTGGAACAATGGTATCTGCTTCTAGCGTAAACAATTCTCCTTCAATTTTGACTGGGCGTGCTCTTCCTTCTTCATCGGGTTCAGATAATTTCATTTTATTGCAGGACAACAATAGTTTTCCATTTTTTTTCTCAATTTTTTCAGGGGAGGCCAGTTCAATAATTTCAATTCCTTCTTCAATAGCAGCCATTATTTCTTCGAATTCGGCTGGCATTTCATTCTTGGTACGTCTGTAGACAATCTTAACTTTTCCGTTTTCAGGAATAAGCCTTTTCATTGTTCTGGCAGCATCCATTGCTGTATTTCCTCCACCAAGAATAAGTACCGTTTCTCCAATTTCAATCTGCTTATTTCTTTTAATATCGGATAAGAATTTCAGCGGATCAAGGACACCCTTTAATGATTCTCCGGGAATGCCCAGCTTTTTTGCTTTTTGAGCACCTGTAGCAATGTAAACATAGTCAAAATCCTGTTGTAGCTCATTGAATTTATTCTTGTCAATTTTTTGATTATAGTTGATTTCAACCCCAAGATTTTTAATTCGTTGAATATCTGAATCAAGACTTTCGGCAGTTAGCCTGAATGAGGGGATTGCATCAGCAACCATTCCTCCGGAGATATTTTTGGTTTCAAAAACTTTAACTTCAAAACCTGAAAGGTCCATAAAATGAGCACAGGAAAGACCAGAGGGGCCAGCACCGATTATTGCAATTTTTTTACCATTAGCTGCCTGGGTTATTTGTTTGAAGTTTTCTTTTCCTCTTTCGGAAACAAATCTTTTTACTTCTCTTATTAATATAGGATTATCGTAATTTATACGCGTGCACTTTGACTGGCACATATGATCACAAACCATTCCCAAAGTTGATGGAAATGGATTGGTTCGCAAAATTATCCTGAACGCTTCATCCAGATTTTTCTGTGCAGCCTGAAACAAATAATCCGGTATATCCTGATGTGTAGGACAAGTTGTAACACAAGGAGCTTTGATACAATCAAAATGTTCGAGTTTTCGATATGTTTTAATATTGGGTTCCCTGGTTTTTTTATATTTATCGGATTCGATTACTTCCCCGGCATATTTGTTTAGGTTTAACAGCGCAGCTTCTTGTTCAGTGAGGCCTTTTGTACCATCAGACTTAATAATAAAGTTTTCAATAGATGTTGCCTGTACGTCCTGAAATGCTCTATCTAGATTATCTGTATACTGCTTTAGCCTTCCAAAACCTCCAGG
>PKSZ01000257.1 GCA_002869425.1 Marinilabiliales bacterium | reverse complement strand
TGTACGGTCTCAGGACAACAGAACACAATATCCATTGGGCTTACGAAATGCGTTTTTTGAAATCAATATTGGTTATATTAACTACCCTTTTTCAAATTCTCATGTATATTCGGGTTTTGCAGCCGATAGAATTGTTATTCCGCATACAGCAGTTCGCATAATACCTTTTGGATATAATTTGAATGATTACCTGTCCTTACAAATTTCTTATATGAGACCTGTTAATTGGGTACGATATGAAAACGTAAACAATGACAACAAAGACCATGTGGTGTTTATGAATGTTGGAGGTTTTACATTGAAAGGGCAGTATCCTGTTTTGGGAAAAATTTGGTTATTTGGTGAAGGTGGTTTGGGGGTGATTACCCGCTCTGGGTTTAAATCAAATTTGTATCCTTTTGATCAGGTGATGGAGGAAGCAAACTATGCTACTTTTCTTTTTGGTGCAGGAGTTAAGTATAAGTTGAACAAGAATTGGGATCTGCAGTTTACTGCAGCTTACTCACCTGCAAATAGTAAAAATAATCAGCCTTATACTGTTTTTTACGGGGGAGGATTTGCGTTTAACATGTATGAGCTTCCTGAAGAGAAAGTAAATAAAAACAAAAGCGATCGTTTTGTTTTTCCAAGAAATATGATCCAGGTGGGTTACACAACCAATGCTTTGGGTTATGGAGTAAACAATTTTGTTTCAGAAGGGAAGATACCTGTTTTCTGGGGTGGAAAAGCGGAGGTTCAGGATGGTATTACCATTCATTATCAAAGGAATGCATTTCATACATTGAAAATATTTTCATTGGATTGGGGCGCAAGTTTTTCTCATTATACCAGTAAACTCAATAAGCAACAGTTTGTAGCACTTTCACTTTTCCCTGTTTTCAGGTTTACTCCGATTCATTCAAAATATGTAGACTTATATTTTAACTATTCAGTAGCTGGTCCATCATACATTTCTGGTCTGGAGATTGATGGGAGGCATACAGGTCCTGAGTTTACATTTCAGGATTTTATGGGAATGGGCTTTTATTTTGGAAAAAACAGAAAAACAAATGTTGAATTCAGGATTGCACATTATTCCAATGGTAACATTTTTCCTGACAATGATGGAGTTAAAATTCCACTGACCTTTAATTTGGGATATACTTTTTGATTTTTATTGTATGCCAGTTGCTTATATAATAGAAGTTATAACACTTTTCTTTCAATGAGATTTCTAAATTGTATTTTCAAATGCTTGAGGGATGTGTGTGTATAAAATAAGTTGGTTTTATTCTGAAAATTTGTATTGCCGATTGATGAAATTCTGAATTAATAGTTACTTTGAAATAGAGAATAATTTGAAAAGGAATTATTAAGTTTTGTATCTTTGTATAAATGGGAGCGAAATGAATACAATTGAACTAAGAAACTACATCATTAATAAACTGAATCAAATTAATGATATTAAAATTCTTAATGCTTTAAAAACTATCGTAGATTCCACAGCCGAAGACCTAAGCGTATATTCTTTAACAGATGAAGAAAAAGCAATATTGAAAGACAGGCAGATTCAGGCTAGGAATGGTGAGGCAATAGATAGTGAAGAGGTTTTTAAAGAAATAGAATCATGGCTAGACGGAAAATAAAATGGTCATATGATTCTAAGTTAGAACTAAGAGCTATTTTAGCCTTTTACAAAGAACGTAACGGAAATTCAGTATATAGTAAGAAATTAAACAAGCGAATTAAGAGGACAATTTCATACTTAATTAAACACCCTGAACTAGGAAGAGAAACTGATTTGAGTGGAATTCGAGTTATAAGAAGGGGAATATAAAATATTCTATGAGAATTTCTCCGATCAAACTGTAATACTGATGGTGAAGGATACAAGGCAAGATACAAATAATCTTGAAGAAGATTTGCGCAGAAGATAAGATCTGCGTGTATCAGTGAGCAAAACCAATTCTGTTGGTTTGTACTTGCGCGATGTCCGTTATCATGATGATCCTTAGCCTGTTTAAAAAATAGAAATGCAAAAAATTATACCAATATATGTGTTCATTGTTTTAATTTTTCTTTCGTGTCAGGATGGTAAGAAAAAAATTGATGTAGAAGCACAAAAGGCCAAAATTCAACTAAATGGTTTGAGTGATAAGCATCCAAACAAAATGCAGATGGTATCACTTTTAAATAATTATAAGGAGGAATTTTTGGAGTGTAACTCGGATCTGGGGTCTTTGAAAAAGCAATTTCTCATTCAGAAACAGTTTTCTTTTCGAACAAAACAATCAAATGTTTTAGTATTTCTGCTTTTTTGCAAAAAACAAAACGATGCAATTACAATAGCGGAATCCAATTTTGTTAATGCCAACGAAAGTACTAAGTGTGGAGTTAATGGAGCTACATTATTTGTTGTAAAAGGAAAAGATAAATATGAAGTTAATAACATTCTTTCTCATTTCGCAGGTGAAGAATAAAGATATATTTCCTTCACCATTACCTAAGACCTGTAAACAGTAGGCTGGTTAATTGTAAAAATGCTGATTATTGAATAATCCGGTTGTTCTAAGATAGAAAAGAAAAGAAAAGAACAGAAAAAAGAAACAGGTAATTACCTGCGTCTTTTGCCTCTTACCTTATTCTTTCCTGATTTGGATCTGGATCGGGGTAATTCTTTTTCCCTTTTGCCAGATCTTCTTTTGGATTCTGATTTTGGCTTTCTGTCTTTTTCGTTTTCAGCAAATTCTACCGTTATATCTTTCCCATTATAAGATGCTTTCTGTAAGGCATTTAGTACTTTATTGGCATGTTGCTCATCCACTTCAAAAAAGGAGAAATTATTCAGTATATCTATTGTACCTATATGAATATCTCTGTCATGTGTATGATCATTAACCATTCCAATGATATTTACGGGTTCAATATTATCTTTTTTACCCATGCTGACAAAGAAACGCTGGTATTTAGTTTTTGATTGTCTGGGTTTTATATCTCTATCTTTACCTCTTGAGGAAG
>PKSZ01000063.1 GCA_002869425.1 Marinilabiliales bacterium | reverse complement strand
CCTTTCATTTGCACAGGTTTGGAGAACAAATATCAGGAATGAAGAGCTTCAAAACAGAGTAAAAACAGATGTTCATTCACCTACAAAATATAGGGTAAATGGTGTAGTATTTAATATGCCTGCTTTCTATGAAGCTTTCAATATTAAAGAAACTGATAAACTGTATAAAGCTCCAGAAGACAGAATTGTTGTTTGGTAGTATTTCTATTTGTTTATATAAACGGGGGTGCATTCTTGTACCCCTGTTTTTTTGTTATTATAATTATCTCTTATCAATCTGATTACTAAGACTTTTGTTTTATACCTCATAAACCTTTAAAACTTCATGAAAAATTGTATTTTTATGTGATAATTCTGATCGAATGAAAAATATTGTTTTCATACTCATTATTCTTCTCTTTGCTGCAGAGCTTTCTGCACAAAAAAGCCAAACAAAAAAATTTGGAAAACAAGAAGAAATAAACGTTGAGTATCAGGCGCTGGATTCAGATAGCATATACCGAGGTAAATTCAAACTCTTTTTCGATAATATTTTACTTCGAGATGGAAGCTATAACAATGGTGAAAAAGATGGGCATTGGAAGTTTTACAACTATGAAGGCGTTCTGATTTTTGAAGGTAACTACAAAAATGGATTACGTTCAGGTAGATGGACTTTCTACAAAGAAAACAAAGTTAATTATGAAATCTATTTCAAAAATGAAACACGTGATTCAACTTGGATAAAAAGATATGATGATGGCAATGTTGAGTTCATTGTTAAGTATGTAAATGGAAAGAAACATGGAGAAAGTAAGCTATATTACAGAAACCATAACATAAAGCAGGAATGCAAATATAATCATGGTCAACTCTCTGGTTCATTCTTTAAATATTATGACAATGGTAAAGTTATGGAGGAAACCAGTTTCAGCAATGGGAAGCCCAATGGAACTTCACACGTTTACTTCAGAAATGGTAAACTATTCCAGGAATTAATGTTTGAAGATGGAAAACTTATGGAGCTTACTATACAACAAGACATTAATGGAAAACCTTTATCCAAATCGCATGTAAAAGAAGGCAAAGGTTATTTTGTAAGCTTTTATTTGCCAGAAGATGATAAAGAAGAAATGATAATATCCACAGAATGCAGTATAAAAAATGGAACACGTGATGGCAAATACACCTCATATTTTAAGAACGGAAATAAAAAGCGTAAGGGAATTTATTCTTTAGGTATTGAAACCGGCAAATGGAAATACTATAACAAACAAGGTAAAGTTATATCCAAACCAAAATTCGGTGAAACAGGTAAAGAAATTTCTATTCGGGGGTTTTATGATGAAGAGATTCCCAGCACCATTATTGGTTCCTATTTTTCGATACTCGACAGGGAACCAGAATTTCCTGGTGGAGAAGACAAATTAAATAGTTTTATTGCAAATAATGTGAATTACCCGGACAAATATAGCATAATGGGCATTGGTGGTCAGGTTCTTATCTCATTTACAATTAATGAAACAGGTGAACTCATAAATCCAAAAATTGATAAAAGCATCAATGAAGACCTTGATCAGGAAGCCATGAAAGTCATCAAATTAATGCCACCCTGGACACCAGGATACAAAGATGGTCTGCCTATTAAGGTTCTCTACCAGGTACCCATCAATTTTGAAACTCAGTTTTAATTAAGATTTTATAGCTCTTAACATTTCACGTTTCCCGGGAGGTCCTTGTAATCTTTCAACATTAAGACCTGCTGATTCCATTGCTCTTCGAACTTCGCCCTTAGCTGAATAGGTAGTTAAAATACTTCCTTCACTCATCACATTGGCAAGCTTAATAAATACATCCAAAGTCCATAGCTCAGGTTGTACTTCAGGAGCAAAGGCATCAAAAAAGATAAGATCAAAAGACTCGTCTGTATAATATTCTAACAAATCGACCTTATGTTTGGTTAAATAAAACTGATCATGAATTTTCACTTCACGCTCCCAACCACATTTATGAATAAATGTGAAATATTCATCGAAACCCAACATATCAGTATAGTTAAGCTTTTCTACTTTGTGAAGATCCAGAGGATACAATTCGAGTGCAGTATAATGAACCAATATTTCACGATTTTTTGCTTGTTGAAAAGCCAAAAAAGCATTTAAGCCCGTTCCCAGGCCAACCTCAAGTATTCGTATCTCTTTTTTTGATAATTCATTAAACCCTGCACCAATAAACACATGCATTGATTCGCCTACAGCACCATTTATGGAGTGAAAATGTTCTTTTAAATCAGGAGCGAACAAAGTATGAGAACCATCCTGTGTAGTTACAAGTTCTGTTTTCATACCATAAAATTAAAAAAGACCATGAAAACAAATAAATTTTCTTGGTCTTAGTTATTAAAAGATATTAAAAAAGCCCCTTTCGGGGCTTTAATTTTATCAACAGATTACTTTTTCTTTCTGTCCATTAGTTTGTTAGATGAATCGTACAATGACAATTCAAGAGGCATTTTACCCAAAGCGTGTGTAGCACAGCTTAAGCATGGGTCATATGCACGAATTGCAACCTCAACTGCATTCATCATTGGTTCAGTAATTTCTTTCTGACCATTCATCCAGTTGTTAGCAACAACATTCACAGCCTTGTTCATTGGCTCATTGTTATTGGTGGTTGAAACGATAAGGTTAGCCATTGTGATTTGATCATCTTTGTTAACCTTGTAGTGATGGAATAAAGTTCCGCGAGGAGCTTCAATAAGACCAACACCTTCTTCTTTCCTGGTTCCTTTGGTTACAAGATTATCACCCTGAAGATCTGGATCGTTTAGTAATTCCTTAATAACCTCAGCTGAGTGAAGAAGCTCAATCAAACGAGCGTAATGCATATGCATACACATGTTGTTTGGTTTTCCGTTTGTATAAGCTTTGTAAATTTCAAACTCTTTCTGAGCCAGAGGAGTTGGAATAAATTCAGCAGTATTCAAACGAGCCAAAGGACCAACACGGTACCAACCGT
>PKSZ01000604.1 GCA_002869425.1 Marinilabiliales bacterium | reverse complement strand
CGGGTTTATTTGAAATTCAGTTGGGGATCATAGGAATAAATATGGAAGGAGAAAAGAAAAAGCATTGTGTAGTAAAGAATATTGTAGTAATTAATGAATAAACTTATGAAGTTGATATTGCTGTTATCTTGTATGGGGGGTGCCCAAAAACTGCTAAAAAGAATTGCTTTGTGCTCTTTGTTCTTTGTTTCGGGTTTTCAGCTATATTCTCAACCTGTACCAACCCTTGAAGAGAATATTCCATATCTTGTTACTTTCGGTGCAAAAGCTGATAAATCATGGGGGGATGATGACAATTGTCAGATTTTCTTTTTTGTAGTTCCTACATCGCATACAGCTCCTGTTTTTTTCAGGGTTTATGATCCGGATACAGGAGGAGCAATCGATGAAGAAAAAGGTGAGTGTAATACAAAGGTGCGTTTTTCTGTTTATGGAGGAAATGGTTGCTACACAAATAAAGATGCCCGTGAAACACAACCGATAGGAAATTACAAATCGGGAAATCTCTTGGCTTCAAAGCTATTTGGAGAAAGTGAAAAGTATGATAAAAAATGGTATACTTTTGGTCCTTTTAATCCATCTGAGGGTGAAAAAGTAGATAATTTTGGCGGTTATATTTTTAAAATTATTGCACAGGGTATCACCGGCGATGACGGTAACTTATATAAGTATTATATGAGTATGAGTCAAACAGAAAATAAGGCCATTGAAGGCGGCAATGCTTTTACATATGAATACTCTTTCAGGTTATGGGATGATCCCCGAAATGTTTCACATATCTATCCTTATGTAGACGATAATGTAATATCAGTTAAGCAAACAAATTTTGATTGGGATAATGATGGTATCATAAGGATTATTTCTGTAGCTAAAAATGGCGTAATTTGTAAAACATCCGGAGATAATAATTGGAGTACAAGTAAACACGCTGTAGTGGATGAAGAGAAAAATACTTCACTAGATTTCCAGTTTGTTAAAAGAAGGTCTCCTGCAGTAAAGAACAATAATGTTGTTTTGTATATAACCAATCAATATGGTGAACTAATGCCATTTTTTACTTCCCCAATCGGAGGCGTACCTAAGTATAAATACAAAATTGGCGTAAAAAAGAAATCTCCTTAGAATTTGTTTTCATTCTTATATCTAATGGTTATATTTAACTAATAAAACCACTACATTGATGTACAAAATTCTGGGATTCATAGTTTTATTCTATTTTAGTACAGGTCTTTCTGCTCAAGTATATAAATTCAAAAGATATGGTGCAGAAGAAGGCCTGGCTCAGTCTTTTGTTTATTCAATTTCTCAAGATCAAAATGGTTATATATGGATAGGTACAGGTGAAGGCCTTTCGCGTTTTGATGGTCATGAATTCAAAACATTTACAGTTGAAGATAATCTTGCTGCAAATTTTATCAATATAAGCTATTCTGATTCTTATGGAAATCTTTGGTTCGGACATAATACAGGAGCTGTTTCAGTTTATCGGGAAAACAGATTTCATGTTTTTGCAACGGATACAACAATAAATAGCTCAATTAATGATATTACTGAGGATTCTAAAGGAAATATCTGGATTCTATCTCAGAATAACGGACTTGTAAAAGTGAATAAAAAATTCGAGTATGTTGCATATAGTGAGCCATTTAAGGATTTATTGCTCTATTCAATGGAGTTTGTAAATGATAGTGTGTTTCTAATAGGAACCAATGAGGGCCTATATGTTTTTGGTTCAAGTGATAATGGAATTGATCTTTTAGATATCCCAGATGGGCCTTTAACAAAGATTCAGTGCATTGCCAAAAGTAAGAAGAAAAACAAATACTGGGTTGGTACCGAAGATGATGGTGTTTACGAACTTAACTTTGATACGGAAATTGTCATGGATAAGTTGCGATTCACAGAAGGAGTAAACGACCAGGATGTGGAATATCTCTATCAGGATAGCAATGGTAATTTGTGGATATGCACTTTTGGACAGGGGGTGTCAAAAGTAGTATATTCAAAGACTAAACAAAGTTTTGTGGATGTGGTTAATTATACTGATTATAATGGACTAGGTATTAGTCATGTAAGAAGTTTGTTTGAGGATAGGGAAGGAAATATTTGGATTGCAACTTATGGAAAAGGAGTTGCTCTGCTTGATGAAGAGTTTTTTACATTTTATCAGTATGAAAATGATGAAGTAAATGATAAGATTTATTCGGTTTATACAGATGTAAGAGGTAAATGGTTTGGAATGGAAGCCGGCTTGATTCGCATAGATGCTAAACTTAAAGAAAAGCGGGATTTTTATTTTGGATCCAATGGGCTACCATCAGATAAAGTTACTGCAATCTACAGGGATGCAGATGGTAAACTTTGGATTGGTACAGAAAAATCAGGGATTTATTGGCTGGATGTTGAGAATAATACGTTTGTAAAATACCAATACAGCGATATACAGCAGGAGAACTCTGTTAATGTTATTGACTCATATGGTGATTATTTATGGCTGGGAACCCGGTCTGGTTTGATTTCATTGAATCTGAAAACACATGCCTTTCGGAAATTTACCACAATAAATGGTTTGCCCCACAATACAATTAATCATATCAATATTGATCTTTCTGGTAAAGTTTGGGTTGCAACCCCTTCCAGTTATCTAACATGTGTGGAGAACGATAGTGTTACAAAAATTCCAATCAGTACTGAAAGTGGGATCATTAATATTACTTGTGTAACCCAAAACCAAAATGGTGAAATCTGGTTGGGAACTTATGGTAATGGAGTATATAAATATGATGGAGAGAGTTTTGTCAATTATAATACTGATGAAGGTTTGAAGTCTGGATATTGTTACAGTATTATAACAGATAATAGCTGGAATATATGGGTTGGTCATCGTATGGGAATTAGTCGGATTACAAATGGTAAAATCAAAGTTTATGGAAAAGATGAGGGAATAAATGGAGATTGTCTGCCCAATTCAATTTGTCGTGATTATTCAGGAATCATTT
>PKSZ01000452.1 GCA_002869425.1 Marinilabiliales bacterium | reverse complement strand
ACCCTCTAAAAACCACTATTCATAGTAAAAACAGCTCATTTTGCATGCTTATGCATAATGTTTCTAAATAAGAAACATCCAAAAAATCAATCGATTAAAAAAATAACAAAATTATTTTTGTGCAAATAGAAATATATTATACTTTTGCAGCGGAGAAATGGCAGAGTGGTCGAATGCGGCGGTCTTGAAAACCGTTGTACCGCGAGGTACCGGGGGTTCGAATCCCTCTTTCTCCGCCAGATCACAAAGCAAAAGAATGTAAAAGCCTGATAACGAAAGAAATCAGGCTTTTTTCTTTCCTCCTACTGAAGCAAAAAAGCCCTATTTTCGACATATTTAAGTGTCTTAATCGTGTCCACTCTATTTTAGTAAATCATGGACACGAATTTGATTCTTTTTCACTGATATGCAGCACTTTGCATTTTCCTAAATGTTATGAATAGCTTAATTTTACTAACTCAAAACAATGCAAATTATGGAAATGCGAAACACATTCAGTTTACTTATTTATGTGAAGAAAAACAGAATCAATTCTAACGGTGAAATTCCTGTATATCTAAGGATTACACTAAATGGGAAGATTGCAGAAATGTCATTAAATCGTAAAGTACTTTTAGCTCAATGGAGTGTCCAGAGTTCTTCCGTTATTGGAAAATCAAAATTCGCCGCTGATTTTAACCGGTATCTGCTCTCTATTCAATCCGGAATATATGAGCATTATAAATTACTTCGTGAAAGAGAAGATCATATTACTCCGGTGATGATAAAGAATTCGTACTTCGGTATAGAAGAAGTCAAATATTATGTCATCAAGATATTCCAGGAACATAATGAAAAATTCAAGCAATTGGTTGATAAGGAATATTCCTATGCTACATATGAAAGATATGAGACTTGCCTTAAGCACACGCAGGAATTCATCAAACACCAATACAACAAAGATGACTATCCCCTGGCCAAAGTTAACCATGAATTTATTTCCAACTATGAGTTCTATTTGAAAACCAAGCGGAACTGTGCTCATAATACTGCCATGAAATATCTCAAAAACTTCAAAAAGATTATTCGTATTGCTATGATTGAGGGGCGACTAAAGAATGATCCTTTTGCTAATTTCAAATTGAAACTTGAAAAGGTTGACAGAGGTTTCCTTAGTGAAGAAGAATTGCAAACACTTATTGATAAAGATTTAAGAATTGAAAGGCTTCAACAGGTAAGAGATTGCTTTGTATTTTCTTGTTTTACTGGCCTGGCCTATTCTGATTTAAAAAAGCTTAACAAGGATAGTCTTTCAATAGGTGTTGATAAAAATATATGGGTGCAAACAAACCGTACTAAAACGTCAACCCAATGCAACATTCCTTTGTTTCCCCCAGCACAGGAAATTATTAATAAATACAGCGACAATCCATATTGCCTTGAGAAAAATGTACTGCTCCCTGTTTTATCAAATCAGAAGTACAATGCTTATTTAAAAGAAATTGCTGACTTATGTGGTATAAACAGAAATTTGACCACTCACCTTGCTCGACACACTTTTGCGACAACAGTAACTTTGAATAATGACGTTCCTATAGAGAGTGTTAGTAAAATGCTTGGACATAGCTCATTATCTATGACACGCATTTATGCTCGCTTATTGGATAAAAGGGTTTCAAGCGATACCCAACATTTACATAATAAATATGGTAGAAAGATTGTATGATATTATTTAAGGAGACTTTCGGGTCTCCTTTTTTGTTTATAGACTATCCTCTTACTAATTTCCCATGCCTTTTGTACCAATAAGGTGTTTTCAAAATTTGATTGGTTTCATCTTAATGAGTTCCGGTTTGTGTCTGCGAAGATTGAAAACCGAAATGACCGCCACAACAGAAGATAAATTGATATTCCTAAGAGTTCAGAGTTTAACTATCATGCTTTATTGATGGCTATCCGAAAAACAGGAAAGTCAATTCATTTTTCCGCTTCTCTCCAAAACGAAATCACTTTCTAATCGCTTTTCCTTCTGGTAAACAGAAAGATATTTATAGGCTTCCATGCTTACAGCCTAAAATCTCTTACAGTTTCCCTCTGCTCACATATATACATACTGTTTTATGACTCTGAACTCTAACGACTATCACTGTTGGTGGCAGTCATTATCGGCTTTCTTTTAATCAGCAGAACAAACTCGAAAACTCATTAAGGATGCATTATGAAAAATTTAAAAAACCATATAGATATGTACAAAAAACAGGAAATAAGCAGAAGATCAGTTCCGAAAACTTTCGGAATTGAACTCCTCTCAAATCTTTTAATCTGCATCTATTGGATTTCAACTCTGAGCAATATTTCAACGCTATATAAATCAAATTTTTATTCACTTAAATTTTAACGTTATGACAACAAAAACAGTAAAGAAATCCCGATCGCTATCGGGAGGTATCGGTACAAAAGACGATGTAAAAAAAACTGACACGACTACAAAACCTGTAATCTTTGATTCAAAAGAAAGACGTGCTAAAGTTCAGGAAGCCACAGCGAAAGAGGAAGTAAAGCCGATAGTTGAAAAGGTTGAAATTCCTGCACCGCCAAAACCTCAATTATCGCTTGATGAAAAAATTGCAGTAGTTGAAAATCTGCAAATTACAATTGAGAAAAGGGAAAAGCTTTTAGAATCTCGTAAAAAGCTGAACAGCTTTGTGATAGGCAGCCACCAATTTTCTGAAAACATTGTTTTGACTGATGGACAGGGAAACAGCTTCAAAGCTTCAAATACGGAAGTATTCGGCAAAGTGGTTGATCTGATTCGTGAAATTCTTGATACCAAAATCAAAGAACTGGAACAGGACATTAAGTTTTAAACCTTTAGGCAGTCTGTCAACTGACGGACTGCCCATTAATTTTTCTCAATATGAAAACAGAAACTATAACAAAGAAATCAAAGAAAGAGCGGAACAAAGCCGCCGAAAGTCTTAAATGGTTACTCTCCAAAAACCCTAATGTGAAACGGTTAGTAGAAACCTTTGACCTTGAAATT
>PKSZ01000176.1 GCA_002869425.1 Marinilabiliales bacterium | reverse complement strand
TCTCCCGATGAAGTATTAAATGCATTACAACAAAAAATTATTGGAGGATAATACCATGGCAGAAAACATTGCATTAGAAGATATAATGAAAGACGAAAATATCGTCTATAAAAAAACAGATCATCTGAAAGAAAAAGTTTTAAGCTATTGCCCAGGATGTGGCCATGGTACAGCACATAGAATTGTAATGGAGGTTGTTGAGGAAATGAAGATTCAATCTCAAACAATTGGTGTTTCTCCAGTAGGTTGTTCCGTGTTAGCGTATGATTTTATGAATATTGATATGCAGGGTGCTGCGCACGGGCGTGCACCAGCATTGGCAACAGCTATCAAAAGATTGATGCCTGAGAAATTTGTGTTTACTTATCAGGGGGACGGCGATTTGGCAGCTATTGGTACAGCTGAAACAATTCATGCATGCAACAGGGGCGAAAATATCACAATTATTTTCATCAATAATGGTATTTATGGTATGACAGGTGGACAGATGGCGCCAACAACATTACCAGGAATGAAATCATCAACAAGCCCTTATGGTCGTGATGTTGAAATGATGGGACATCCTCTGAAAATTACAGAACTAATAGCAAATTTACCAGGTGTCTGTTATGTTACACGTCACTCAGTTCATACTCCTGGTAATGTGCGAAAAGCTAAAAAAGCAGTTCGTAAAGCATTTGATTTACAGAAAGAGAATAGGGGAGTTAGTTTTGTTGAGATAGTATCTAACTGTAATTCAGGATGGAAGATGACACCAAATCAGGCAAATAAATGGATGGAAGAAAATATGTTTCCATTCTATCCTCTTGGAGATATAAAAGTACCTGAATAATTAATATTGACATTAACATTTTAAAATACAAGAAAATGACAGAAGAAATTATTATAGCAGGTTTTGGAGGACAGGGTGTATTATCGATGGGAAAAATTCTTGCATACTCAGGAGTTATGAAAGGAATGGAAGTTAGTTGGTTTCCATCTTATGGTCCTGAAATGAGAGGAGGAACTGCAAACGTAACTGTGATTCTCAGCGATACAAGGATCAGCTCTCCAATTCTTAATGTATTTGACACTGCAATTATCTTGAATCAGCAGTCAATGGATAAGTTTGAATCATCAGTTAAGCCAGGTGGCGTTTTACTCTATGATCCGAACGGAATCACAAGACATCCTGAAAGAAAAGACATAGAAGTATATAAGGTAGAAGCCAATAAGCTTGCTTCTGAAATGGGAAATACCAAAATCTTTAATATGATTGTCTTAGGAGGTTATTTGAAGGTGAAACCAATTGTGGAGCTGGAAAAAGTAACTGAAGGATTAAAGAAGTCACTTCCGGAACGTTATCACAAATTGATACCGCTCAATGAGGAGGCAATCAAAAAAGGACTAGATAGTATAGAAAAAGTATAATGATTAAAAGGAAGGGAAACCTTCCTTTTTTATTGACACATATCACTTATCCATTTGCCAATTCTTTCCGGACTATCTAATGCCTTTTGACCCGGAAAAGCCTTTTGGAACATTTCAGTTTCCACGGCTCCAAGTGATAAAGATGTAATATCAATATTGTAAGGTTGTAATTCTACAGCTAAGCATTCAGATAAGATATTCAGGGCACCTTTGGATGCAGAATAAATAGATAACCCCGGAAATTTATCAGTTCCTTCTTTTCCTCCTAAACTGCTAATGTTTATTATTTTACCACCTTTTTTATCAAAAAATGGAAGCAATTTTCTGATTAAGATGTCAACAGAAAAAAAGTTTACAGTAAAAATTTCTGCTATTTCTTCATTTGTAAAATCCAGATACTTTTTGTTATGCAATAAGCCTGCATTGTTAATCAATAAATGAATAGTGCCCAGTTTGTCATTGCAAAATGATGATAATTCATCTATCCTGTCAGTATTGCGCAGATCAAATGCATATGGAATTATTTTTCCAGGCGTATTTTTAAGAAGTGCTTTTTCTTTTAGTTTGTTTAACTTTTGCTGGTTGCGGGCAATGGCAATAATCTTGTTTTTTCCTGACTGCGCAAGATTCCAGGCAGTTTCATATCCAATTCCCTGACTTGCTCCTGTAATAACAATATTCACAGTTGAATAATTAATCGTTTTCAGGTGTCGTATCTATATCCAAAAATTTCGATAAGTACTTAACACCTATATAGAAAGGAATAGTGTCCAGCAAAGCTGCTACTAGTTTGAAAACATATCCGGATAAAATTATGATAATAATTTGTCGTGTTACATTCACATCATTTTCAAAATTAAATCCAACTATGAAAAACGTTACCATAGTCACTATAATTGAATCTACTAGTTGACTAATTAAAGTTGATCCATTATTTCTTAACCAAAGATGTTTCCCTTTGGTTTTCTTTTTAAGAAAATGAAATAATTGAACATCAATAAATTGGGCAGATAAATACGCTATCATTGATGAAAGGACAGCACCAAATGTCATTGCCCGAATCTTAAAAAAAGCTTCGGAATTTATGTTTGGATCTTCAGGTAGTATTCCTCCTATCCATAAAATGAAAAGCACCCATAAATTGAGGAATAACCCAACCCAAACTACAAGATTTGCTCTTTTTTTACCATATAGTTCACTAATGAAATCAGTGCATAAAAAGGTAATTGGATAGGGCAAAACGCCTACGAAAAAAATGAACGGAATATGTAGCCCGAAAATAGTAAATGATAAATTTATTAATCGTGATAAACCAAGTATATTCAACATAGTAAGACTGCCAAGAAATATTCCTGCCAAAAATATGAAAACAACTTCTCGTCTCCATTTATACTTGTCTTTACTTATTGACATTTCACCAAACATACAGCGCAAAGATAGTTTATTTATTAACATCATTTTGAAATACTTACTGTTTGTTAAACATTTTTTAAATCTGGAATTTATTTTTACTTTTATTTGTTAATATATGGAGTGGTTTATCTCTGTTATTCGTAATCATAATGAGTGGTTTTGATAAATTTTTACAAAAGTCTCTGAGTATAGAAAAGGGTGAAGGTAAAAC
>PKSZ01000166.1 GCA_002869425.1 Marinilabiliales bacterium | reverse complement strand
TGTAAAATCATGTGAGGCTTTATTCTGCGTTGATTTTAATGATGTTGAAAGAGCCGGAAATTCCGCAGATGTTATTCGTAAGTTCGGTGGTGCATCTTTTTTAATCGATCATCATCCTGTTAGAGAACAGTTTACTGATTTTAGAATTTGTGATGTTAGTTATTGTGCAACAGCAGAACTTCTATTTGAACTTGCAGAAAAATCAAAATTTGCAGAATATATAAACAGGGAAGTTGCAGAATCATTGTTTACTGGAATTCTAACGGATACAGGTTCTTTTCAGCATGCAAGTTCAGATCCAAGAATATTTATCAATGTTGGAAAATTGTTGTCGTATGGATTGAATAAAGATGAAATTCATGAAAAGGTTTATGATAATTATTCTTCAGCACGGATGCAGTTAATGGGTTCTGCTCTTAAGGATAATATGACAATACTGGATGATGTAAATACAGCCTATATTACTTTATCGCTGGCTGAGTTGAAACATTATCATTATGAGCCTGGAGATACAGAAGGTTTTGTTAATCTTCCTTTATCCATTAAAGGGATACGCTTTTCTGTTTTCTTTATGGAAAGATACGATCATATAAAACTATCGCTCAGGTCAAAAGGTAATTTTCCAGCCAATGAATTTGCATCAAAATATTATCAGGGTGGTGGTCATAAAAATGCAGCAGGAGGTAGATTTTATGGAACTTTGGAGCAGGCAGTAGAAAATTTTGAAGATAATTTGAATGAATATAAAAAGGAATTGACGGAATGAGAAGTTTGTGGTTTCCGACAATATTATTGTATACATTGAGCCTGATTTTATTTTCTTGTGGAGGAAGTGAACATCAAAAAGTTAATCCTTCAGAATTGGGAAAATATAAGGAGCCTTTGTTAAAAGCCAACAAATATTTGTCTCGTAAAGAGGATGAGCAGATTAAAGCATATATCAAAAGAAGAAACTGGCCAATGGAAGTATCCGATAGAGGTATGTACTATATGATTTATGAGAAAGTTGATAGTACATACAAAAAAGCAATGCCAGGCAAATTGGTTACTTTTAGCTATGAGCTAAGCTTGTTAAATGGCAAATTGTGTTATTCTTCTGATTCTTTGGGGCCNCTTTTGGGCCAAAGAGCTTTGTAATGAGTAAAAGTAATGTTATTTCCGGTTTGGAAGAAGGAATATCAATGATGAGGGAAGGAGAGAAGGCCCGGTTTATCATTCCGCCTTATTTGGCCTGGGGCCTGCTTGGGGATGAAGACAAAGTTCCCATGCGGTCAATTGTAGTGTATGATGTTGAATTAATAAGTGTTGAGGACTTATACTATGATTAAAATGCGAAATAGTTTATTGTATGCAATCATTTTGTTATTAATATCTTTTTGTGCCTGCGTTCCGGAATCACAATTTGAAGGCTATGCTGTTACAGATACTGGAATTCATTTTAAGTTATTGAAGATTGGAGAGGAAGACAATTGGGTGTTTAATCCCGGTGATTATTATACGGCCGATATTCTATATAGTACAATGGATGATTCTGTATTTTTTGAAGGTAGAAGGAAAGTGCAGATATACAAACCTGAATTTGACGGTTGTATTGAAGAATGTTTTTCTATGCTTCAAAAAGGTGATAGTGCTACGTTTATCATTAGTGCTGATAAGTTTTTTAGAAAAACACTGGAGTCTGATTTACCATCATTTTTTCCTCCAAATAGCAATATGAAGGTGGATTTAAGTATTATTGATATTCAAACGGAAAAGCAATACAATAAAGAAAGGGAAGCATTTTTAACCTGGATACGTGATTTTGAAGAGTACGAGGATGTGGCATTGTCGCAATTTCTGGAAGATGAAAGTGTAGGCGTAAGACCATCAAATTCCGGAATGTATAAAGTGAATGTGAGGGAAGGAAACGGAACGAAGATTAGCTATGGTGATACCATTACCATACACTACGAAGGATGGTTTTTAAATGGCACTTTTTTTGACTCAACTCGAAAAAGAAATCAACCATTTAGCTTTGTATATGGAACAGAATGGCAGGTTGTAAAAGGCTTGGAAGAAGCTTTGGGTAAGATGGAGGAAGGAGAGAAATCTGTTTTTATAATGCCTTCAAAACTAGCTTTTGGATATACCGGGTCTTCTACCGGAATTATACCTCCTTTTACTTCTGTAATTTTTGAAGTTGAAGTGTTGGACGTAATAAAAAGAGATACAGTAAGTTTAACAAATTAATGTTATATGAAAACAATAGTGATATACTTAGCTGCTGTTTTAATTTTGGTAGCTTGTGGTTCAGAAAAGTCTTTTGAAAAGCATAAATCCGGATTGGAGTATAGAATTGAGTATAAATCCATGTCTGGAATTAAACCAAAGGATTCAGATATATTGGTTTTGGACATGAAGTATTACAATTCGGAAGATTCACTTCTTTTTTCAACAGATGAGGTAAGTCATGAATACAAAATGCAAATGAAGAAACCTTCTCACGGTGGTGGATGTATTGAAGATGCGTTTGCACTGATGGAGAAAGGTGATAGTCTGGTAGCGAGGATAGATGCGTATCAGTTTTTTACACAGACCAGGAAAATGCAACCCCCTGCCTTCATCAAGGATAATGAAAAGCTGACCTTTTGTATTAAATTATTGGATATTTTGAATCTGGATGAATTAAAAAAGGATATAACAGGAGTAAGCGTAAATAGTCAGAAAGAAGAAGATGAAATGCTCGAAAACTATCTCAATATGACCAACACAACGGTTGATCCAACGAACTCTGGCTTATATTATGTAGAATTAGAAAAAGGAACAGGTCCTAAGCCAATTGCTGGTGATGTGGTTTCTGTACATTACTTTGGATCTTTCATTAGCGGAAAACCTTTTAGTGAAACGTATTCATCAGGGCAACCATTCAGATTCAGATTGGGTAATGGAGATGTAATTACTGGCTGGGAAGAAGGTGTTTCTTATATGAAAGAGGGTGGCAAAGCCCGATTTATTATTCCTTCGCATCTTGCTTATGGAAAAGAAGGAAAAGGCATGAAAATCCCTCCTTATTCTACATTAGTATTTGAAGTAGAGCTTGTTAAGGTTGAGAAGGCCAGATAGGCTATTTGCTATTTTCTTTTTTTATATCTAGCAGAAAAAAAGTAACGAGGTTAAAGCTTAGTTCCTCTATATTATTCGCAATTTTGAGGAATTCGGGCAGGGAGTGCGTGATTGTACCCATTTTATCATCAAACATTATGTCGTCATCATATACGCCGATGGTTATTTTATCTCCTTTGCTAATTGTAATTGGTTCACTGTAATCAATCCATGCAGCAGAAAAAGAATTCTTCATTGTAGTGGAAGAGAAAACAATATCCGCCAGATAATCGTTAATGAGCAATACTTTTATTTTTATATCCGGTTCTTTTCCGGAAAGACCCCAGTCCCATTCTTTATTTTTAAAATCCTTTTTTGTAACCCTTACTCCTCGAACAACAAGCTTAAAATTCTCTACAGGTGGTTTTTGGATTAATATTTCTCCGGTCTGTTCTCCCTTTACTGAAATTTCCCTTTGCGGTTGATTAATAGAAGTGTCTCTTACAAAAGCTGATAAACAGTATTCCAGCTTGTGCTCTCCTTCTGATAATTTCAATGCATAATAGGGAATAAATACTTCTGTTTTAATTGTTGTAATACTCTTACTAGCAGCAAAATAACCATTGTAGTCCTTGTAGTTTGAGCTTGCTTTAATTGCCTGAATGGTATCTCCATCCGGTTTACGCAAGTATAGTTTTATACTCGCATTTTTGGGCTTTTCAAGTTTGTACTTGGATTTATCATAGACCAGTTTACTCGTAAGTTCTAGTTTTATGCCTGAAATATTTTTGCTGAGTATTTTCTTTGAAATTTTAACCTTATCTATTTTTAAAAACTCGGTGTTTTCCTGAGCATATAGAGGTAAAATCCAGAGCAATGAGAACAGTACCGAAATAATGAATTTCATTACCTCATTTTTTCATTTAAAGCAAGCATTTTTAATGCTGTAATGGCTGCTTCATCTCCTTTGTTTCCATGTTTTCCTCCAGATCTATCTAATGCTTTTTGCTGATTATCTGTAGTTAGAACACCAAATATTATAGGAGTTTCAGTTTGAATATTTAAGCTAGCAATT
>PKSZ01000070.1 GCA_002869425.1 Marinilabiliales bacterium | reverse complement strand
TATTGAATTAACAACAACCAACAATGGAAATTGTTACGAGGAATCTGTTGAAGTAGATGTTTACATTACAGCAGCACCGGTTACAGATGCAGGTCATGATATGTACATTTGTAAGGGCAATAATGCTTCATTGGATGGATATATTGGCGGTGCAACAAGTACCGGAGTTTGGTCTAGTCTTGGTACAGGAACATTCAGCCCAGATGAAACTACACTTGATGCACTCTATATTCCTAGTTCTGCTGATACAGCGGCTGGTGAAGTTACTTTACTTTTAACAGCAACCAATATTGGCGATTGTAATCCATCAGCAGATACAATGATTTTGTACATTACTGATCCTCCATTTGTTGACGCAGGAACAGATCATGTTGTTTGTGCAAATAATGCCGATTTGCAGTTAAATGGTGTGGTTTCAGGAAGTACTACAACAGGTGTTTGGTTGACGGATGGATCCGGTAGCTTTAGTCCTGATAGTACAAATCTCAATGCAGAATATATTCCTTCAGTTGCAGATGCTGATAGTGGATATGTTCAGATGGTTTTAATGGCTACGAATGCTTGTCCTTTGACAGATACAGTACTTATGCAGATAACACCTGCACCTCTGGTGAATGCAGGACCTAATCAAATTGTTTGTGAAGGAACTACATTGGTTAATCTGGATGCAACAATAACAGGAGGCTCTAGCTCTGGTCAGTGGGTTTCAACAGGCGATGGTGCATTTAACCCTTCAGATACCAGTATGACAGCGATTTATACATTTGGACAGCAGGATACGGTTTCCAATTATGTACAGCTGATATTAACTTCAACAAACAATGGCAATTGTTTGGCAGAGGATGATACACTACTGGTTCGAATAACAAGCATCCCTGAAGTAGACGCTGGCCCGGATCAGATAGTATGCGCAAATAAAGATGTTGTATTGAATGGTTTGGTTACGGGAGGTAATGAAACGGGTGAGTGGAGTACAATGGGTTTTGGAATTTTTATGCCTTCAGATACAATTCTCAACACTTCATATTCATTTAGTGTAATGGATACTACCCATGGAGAAGTTATTCTTGTTTTGACTTCTACAGAGGCTTGTATGGATATTACGGATACAATGATTGTTGATATTATTTCAGCACCTTTTGTAGATGCCTGGACAGACAATACAGTATGTACCAACAATCCTGAAATTCAATTGTCAGGCTATGTGAGAAATGCAGGTGGGGTGCTTTGGTCTACTCTTGGTGACGGAATGTTTAACCCTAGTGACACAACTCTAAATCCTGGATACGAACTGGGTACACAAGAATTGGATGATGGTACATTTACTGTGGTAATAACTTCAACAGAAAACGGAACATGTAACCCGGAAACAGATACTTTGATAATAAATACAACTCCTTCTCCGGTAGTGGATGCAGGGGATAATCAGCTTGTATGTTATGAGAATCTTACAGTGCCGCTTAATGGTGCTATTACAGGTGGATCTGCGAATGGTCACTGGACAACCAATGGTGACGGTTTTTTTGCACCAAACGATAGTACATTAAATGCTGTATATGTTCCAAGTATGAATGACACAGCAATTGGTACAATTAATTTCATTCTTACTTCAACAAATAATGGCAATTGTCTGCCTGTATCAGACTCAATTAGTGCGCAATGGGGTAGTAGTCCAGAAGTATATGCAGGAGATGATATTTTTATGTGTTTTGGATTGGATACTATTTCCCTGAATGCAGTTGTTTCTGGTGCTTCACCTGCTGGTTACTGGTCAACAAATGGATTGGGTGCTTTTGCACCGGGTGATTCTGTCTTAAATCCTGTTTACAATCCCAATACGTCAGATCATTATTTCCAGCTGTACTTTACATCAACTTCAGGATGTAAACCGGTTACGGATACTGTTAATGTTGAGCTTTACCCAATTCCAGAAGCTTCATATTCTGCATATACACAATGCGACAATCTTAATGTTCATTTTAATGATGCAAGTACTATTCAGGACGGTAATATTGTTCAGTATTTGTGGAGCTTTGGAGATGGTGATGAAAGTGTAGAATTAAACCCTGCACACCAGTACGATTCGATAAGCGATTATCCGAGTCAGTTGATAGTAGTTTCTGATAAATCGTGTATTGATACAATGACTCGTTTGATATCATTTAAATCGTTGAATGCTGATTTTGTATCCCTAGGAAAGTGTTTGAATGATAGTGTTGTATTTACAGATAGTTCACAGGTTGTAAACGATAGTATTGAATCCTGGCAATGGATTTTTGCAGGCATTGATGCTGATTCTATTCAATACCCAAAATATCTGTATACACAGGGACAAGACTTTGAGGCTTTATTGGTAGTTGAAACTTACGGAGGATGTATCGACACAGTTATAGATACACTCCAGTTATTTCCAAATCCTGTAGCTTCATTTACTGTTAGCAATCAAAATCCTGAAATGGAAGAGGATATAGAATTGATCAATACCTCTCAGGGAGGTACTGTTTGGTTATGGGATTTTGGCGATTCAGAAGGAACAGCTACTACTATGAATGCATCGTATGCTTACAATGATCTTGGTCAGTACGACATTGTTTTAACTGTAAGTACTGATGAAGGTTGTTTGGATACTGCATCAGTATTAATATCCATAGCGGGATTGAGACCTCCGGTAGTTCCTACTGCATTTTCACCCAATGGCGATGGCCATAATGACATTCTTTATGTTCGGGGAGGTCCTTTCTCTGAAATGCAGTTTGAAGTTTACAATGAGTGGGGAAAATCGGTGTTTATTTCCAACGATCAGGATATTGGTTGGGATGGTACCCTGAAAGGCCTGAAGCAACCTGTTGGGGTTTATATATACGTTTTGGATGTTGTAACCTTCGAGGGTTTACCAATTCGAATAACTGGTGATGTTACTTTATTACGTTAATGCTTAAATACAGATTATGATGAAAAGAATATATATAACAGCAATCATTTTAATAAGCATTCTAACTGTAAATACAAATGCTCAGGATGCTCATTTATCGCAATACTGGGAATCC
>PKSZ01000710.1 GCA_002869425.1 Marinilabiliales bacterium | reverse complement strand
CTTTGCCATTTCGAGGGCAGGCGGAATTAATTTATTCAAAAGTTCAAAAACAGCATCCGGTGTTTTAGCCATATTTTCAGCCAAAATAAATTCTGCATTATTATTAAAACCTAAGATTTTTGCTTTTTCCTGTCTTAGTTTTATAATTTCCTGAATGATCGATTTATTATCAAATTCGTTATTATTATTTGCCCTGTTGATATAGGCTGTAAAAATATTTTTTCTCAAGTCTCTGTTGTCTGCATATTGAAGGAATGGAATCATACTGGGTTTTTGAAGTGTAAATACCCATTTTCCTTCCATATTTAGTTCAGTTCCTGTTTCAGCAGCAGCAGCAATTACAGATTCAGGCAGACCGGATAAGTCTTCAACTTTATCAATAACCAATTGGTAAGCATTGGTTTCTTCCAGTACATTCTGACCAAAGGTATTGGTGAGTTTTGCGAGTTTTTCGGTTATTGCTTTAAATCTATCTTTTTGCTCGCCTGAGAGATTGGTTCCTCCTCTTACAAACTTCTTATATACTTTTTCAAGTAGAGCATGCTGTTCTTTATTCAGTGAAGATTGATCAGCATCATAAACAGTTTTTATTCTACTAAATAATTTTTCATTCAGGTAAATTGAACTTGAGTGATTGGAAATGAGTCCGATTATTTCTTCCGTAATGGCCTTCATTTCATCTGTGAGCATCGATGAGCTTAGGTTATCAAAAACACCACTTACGCGGCTTAAAAGCTCTCCTGAATTGTCAAATGCAACCAGTGTATTCTCAAAGTTTGGAGCTTCGGGATTCGTAATAATGGCTTGTATTTCTTGATTTTGAGCTTCAATGGCTGCCTTAATTGCAGGAATGTAATGTTCTACCTTGATTTTATCAAAAGGAGCAACATGGAAGGGGGTGTTGAATTCTTCCAGTAGTGGATTTGTAATACTGTCTGACTTCATTGCTTTGTCATTGTTTTCAGGTTGATTGGATTGATTACAGGATACAAAAATAATCGTGCTGATAAACAAAACGAGAATAGGATAAAATGATTTCATATTTACATGAATTAATTAAACAATGCCATAAAAATACCAAATCTTTGGATTAATAGATAATTTATATTTTGTAAACTACTTAATGAATATGTGTGTATGTGTAAGATATTGAATATCAGATTAATGATTCATTGGTTATGGATCCTGAAAATGATTGGCTTTTGTTTAGTTTAGTATGCAAATAAGATTTAGAATGGTTGTATAATATGGATAATCAATACTTTAGTGATGATGTCGTATTTTTGATATTGATCTTTTTTGTGCAGTTCAACTACGTAATTATACTTTGTAGTCAAATTTATATTTTGTATAAAATATATGACCGGAAATATAAATAAAGATATTAGGGTGCTTACATTGATTACTTTTACATAAAAATTATCGCTATGTTACAGTCACTTACAACAAGTTCATATAAAGCAAAAGATGCTTTTACAAAAAGAGAAAAGCAAGTTATTAAGTTTATTCTTGAAGAAAGAACCAGCGCTGAGATAGGCGAAATTCTTGGTATTAGCAGGAGGACTGTTGAGGTTTACAGGAAGAATATAATAGCCAAACTAGGCGTAAGGAATACAGTGGGCATTGTTAAGTTTGCCATGAAGCACGGAATGAACTAATAATTCTTCATTATTCTTCCAGAAAAGACCCCATTAGGCTGATCAATTCTGTTTTATCAATCGGTTTTGATATATAGGCATTGAATCCTAATTTCAGGTATTTTTCCTTTTCACCAGCCAGTGCTTGAGCTGTTTGTGCAATTATAGGTATGCTTTGGTTATCTTTTCTAATTTCTTCCATGGCGGTAATACCATCAATCTCAGGCATTTTAATGTCCATAAGAATCAATTCAAATTGATATTTATCATCCAGATAAGCAAGGGTTTCTTTTCCGTTTTTTGCCCATGTGATATTGATTCTTGTTTTTTCAAGCACTTTCTTCAGGTAGTCAAAATTGGACTTTTCGTTTTCTGCGATCAAAATATGTTTTGATTGCCAATTCACATTATCGGTATCGTAAATTTTAACTTGTTTTTTCTTTTTGATTGTATCATGAGCTTCTGTGAAAGGCAATATGAACCTGAACTCAGAACCTTTGTCTTTTTTTGATTGCACATAAATTTTGCCACCCAATATTTCTACAAGGCTTTTTGTTATAGCCAATCCCAGACCTGTTCCTCTGTATAATTTGGTTGTATCACTATCCAACTTTACAAATCGTTCAAAAATCATTTCAACATCTTCCTTATTCATTCCAATTCCTGTATCTTTCACAAAGAACTCTACCTCTTTTCCGTGTCTGTCGAATCCGAATTCAATACTGCCTTTTTCTGTAAACTTCATGGCATTGCCAACAAGATTTGTCATTATTTGTTGAATTCTTCCGGGGTCGGTTTTCATGATTACAGGAACAAGATCTTTTGTCTTTTTGATCAGTTTTATTTGGAATTTTTCAAGCCTGTTCTTTTCTTCATTGAAAGTTGGAAGAAGTTTTTCAAAAAGTTCATTTAGGTTACAAGCTTCTGTTTGTATTGTAATTTGACCGGCTTCAATTTTAGCAATATCAATAATGTCGTTTACAAGCATCAATAATGATTTACCGCTGGTCTGAACCAAACCTGCAAATTCTTGTCTTTCCTCTTTGGTTAAATCCGGCTCAACCAATAGGCTTGAAAAGCCCAGAATTGCATTGAGTGGTGTTCTTATTTCATGGCTCATATTTGCAAGGAAAGCAGATTTTAATGTATCAGATTCTTCAGCTTTTTCTTTTGCTTTTTTGAGGTCCTCTTCTGTTTGTTTTCTTTGATCGATTTCCTTAAACAGTTGTTTGTTCAGTTTTCTTGATTTAAAATAAAATATGGCCATTAATGTAGCCAGAACAACAAGAAAGAAAATGATAGATATGGCAAAGTTTCTTACCAGCTTTTGCCTTTTCATTTCAAGCAATGTAAATTCTCTTTGTTGTTTTAATAATTCATTTTCTTTTCTTGTGTAACCAATATCTGCTAAT
>PKSZ01000739.1 GCA_002869425.1 Marinilabiliales bacterium | reverse complement strand
CATCCATAAATACTGATAACAACATAATATACCTGCAATCCCATATCTGCGTAAAACTTGCTAACAAAAAACACATAGATATATGTAGCGGATGTAATGATTCCCAATGGCCAAAGCCAAACACTTTCTTTAATTTCAAGGTAGAGAAATATCAATCCGGATATCGTGCCAAAAACTTCGATATAATTGTTAGTGAGCCAGCTAAAAAGGGATTCCATAAATTAAAAATTAATGCTAATTCCCCCCAGGAAGTTTATTCCTGCTTGAGGGTAATAATAAGGATAGATATCCCACATGTATCCATTGGAAATATATTCTGTATCGAAAATATTGTTTATTAGTAAGTTAAATCGTATTTCTTTCGCGCTTTTTAAATTATTAAGTGAGTAGCTTAGGCTTATGTTTGAAATGAAATAATCTTCAAGAATTGATTCTTTCATTTCAGAGTTACTCATATACTGTTCTCCTACATATTTAGAAAGTAGGGCAATGCTTAGGTTTTTGAGAGGATAGAAACTTAATTTACTTCCGGCAATTATGGATGGTGAATATGCGATGTTTGTATTTCCAAGTAAGTTTAATTCACCCTCTGAAGATTGCGTGTAAAAATCCAGATTCTTATTATCGCTTAGATTTAAATTTAGCTGCCATTGCAATATCTTTACAGGTTTCCAGGACGTTGACAGCTCCAGTCCAGCCCGATAACTTTCACCTATATTTGCCCTTATAGGTGATCCTACATCGTTGATTTTTCCTGTTAAAACAAGTTGGTTGGTGTAATACATGTAATAAGCTATAATATTTGCGCTCATTGTTGATGATTGAAGGTTATAGCCAATCTCTGTATCGTAAAGCGTTTCATGTTCGGGTTGTTTTTCCCCATCAAGGTAATCGGTTCTGTTGGGCTCTCGGTTACCTACGGCAAAGGATAAAAAGGCATTTTGAAGATCATTTACTTTGTAAAATAATCCGGCCTTTGGATTCACAAAGAAAAGTTCATCTTTCAAATCTACATTGTAATTGCCTGACCAGGAGTTTTCTGTTCCTTTTACTTTATAATATATTGAGCGAATCTGGATATCTGCGAATGCTGCCAGTTTTTCTGTTAACTGATAATCAGCCTTAATGAATGAATTGAAATCTTTTTTAATGGCATCATTGAAATAGAATTGATCTCCTTTTTCACTTTGACTGGCGAACCTGGCCCATATGATCTTACCGTAGTGATCTCCAAAGTAATTATTGTATGCACCACCAAAGCTTACATTCAATTTTTCCCCGGAGTAGTGTAAGCCATAAGTTGTTCCTGCAAAATGATTATCAAGCCATTTTCTTCTTATTAAATCTGTTGTTTGAATGGTATCATTAGTAAATATAATAGGATTAAGGCCATAAGATGAAAAGTATTGATCTTGTTTGTATTGCTCATAATATCCAAGTCCACGGGTATAATGAAAGTTCAGGTTTCCTGTCCAGTGTGCATTGAACTGATGGCTCATTAATAATTGAATGTGGTGCTGCTGGTAATTGTCTACTTCATCGTCGTAATATGTAATTTCGCCATTTTCATGGTAAATTGCACCGGCAGAATTAAAGGTTCGGTCTTCTGCCATTGTGTAAGGATCAATACCATTCCATGATTGATAGGTTCTTTCTCGTCCGCCAAAGCCAATCAATTTAATAATTGATTTTTCAGTTTTATAAGAACCGTTAAGGAAGTATGATTTTAGATCGGATGAAGCACGATCAATATATCCATCTGACATTATACTAGAAACACGCCCTGAAAAGCTAAAGCCGTTGTCCATATTACCGGTTCCGAATTTAATAGTTTCTTTGTTTGTGTTAAAAGAACCACCGGATAGATCAATTGCTGCAAATGGCTTATTTTTAAAGTGTTCCGTCTGTAAATTGATGCTTGCACCAAAAGCTCCTGCACCATTGGTGGATGTGCCAACACCTCGTTGAATTTGTATATCCTGAACAGATGAAGTTATGTCGGGCATATTTACCCACCAAACGCCATGCGATTCAGCATCATTAACAGGAATTCCATTTATGGTAACATTTACTCTTGTTGCGTCACTTCCCCGCACTCTAATTCCTGTATAGCCAACACCCGCACCTGCATCAGTAGTGGTTACAACAGAGGGGGTTAGGTCTAATAAAACAGGAAGGTCTTGTCCCACATTTATAGTCTTCAGTTCATCTGATTTTATATTTTGATAGGCCATGGGGGTATTGGTCCCTGCTCTTGTTGCTTTTACGATAACTTCTTCAGTAATGATTGAGGAGGTTTTTAAGTGGATTTTAATCTCAAGGTTTTTGTTAAGCTCAATATCCTTTAGCATCGTCTCATAACCAAGGTAGCTAACTTCTATTGTGTATAATCCCTCGTTTAATTTTTTAAATTCAAAATGCCCGTTTTTATCCGCAGCTGTTCCATAATTGGTGTTCGTTAAGCGGATATTGGCTCCCGGAAGCATATTGCTTTCAGTGTCTTCGATGGTTCCGGAAAGATTGAATTGGTTTTTTTGAGCAAAAGAAAATACAGAAATTAAGGATAAAAGTAAAAAGATAATTTTTTTTGTCATTTTTACAACGATTAGATTAATAATCAATTAATTATAAAAATGAGGTGTGAGATTACGAACTCCCTACGCCGGCATTATCCGGATCAGGTAATGGGTATGATCTCAGCCCTTAATATTAAGGCACCCCCGATTTACTGTCAAAGGTATAGTAAATATTAAGTTATTCTCTAATAAGAAATATGTTTTTTAAGAGTAAGATAAAAATTGTATTAATTGCCTAAGATTATAGACGAATTCCAATCATGCAAATATCGTCTATTTGCTCATATTCAATACCGCTTTGTTCGTCGTGCATCCATTGTTCAATTGCAGCATTTAATTCTTCTTTTTGCTTTTGAAGATCTTTACCATTCATGCTGGTTATTAACTCTTTGAATTGCTTATATGTAAATTTCTTGCCTTTGGGACCGACAAACTGATCAGCGAAACCATCGGAGAATAAATATATAGTATCTCCT
>PKSZ01000228.1 GCA_002869425.1 Marinilabiliales bacterium | reverse complement strand
TTTTTCTGGGATTTTGACGATTATTATATTCAGGATCTACATCATGAGGCAGGACGGTTCATTCGGGAGAATATGAATCTGTTTCCTTCTCCGGCCAACTGGTTTATGGATAGTAATCATTACAAGAACCTGAAGAATATTACTGTTTGCAACGTTCCTTCCAATGTCGGACAGGCAAAGGTAATGCCTCAGTTTGTTAAAGAGGGCGAAGACTATAATCGTCCGGACAGTTTGGCTGTTGTTTTGGCAGATGAGAATTTATTATTACCAACATTATTTTCATTACCGGGAAAAGAATCGGCAGTTAATATTACAATGGGATATCCCTTAAAAAACACACCTGTTTATGGTTTGATTGAAAATCTTGTCGATCTGTATGCCAATGTGATTGAGGAGAAGGGACAGAAGAAGTTCAGGTATATTGAGGTTCTGAAAATACTAAGAAATCAGTATATACAGATATTGGATAAAAAAAGCTGTCTTAAAGGAATTGACGAGATTCAAAATCAAAGTATTTTTAAGATTTCCCCGGATTTTTTCGATTATTCAGAGGAGCTGAAAGATTTGTTTCAAACTTTTACCAGTGTTTACGAATTGGGAAATGTATTCAGAAATATTTTGTTTAAAATACATACTGCATTTCAGTCGATTAACGATAAAGAATACTTTTTGGAGCAGGAGCATGTGTTTTATGTATACAAAATTGTAACAAGAGTCCAGCAGGTTCTTGAAAGTGAAGTTAATATTGGGCTGAAAGCATATTTAAATATACTACGAAAGCATATTAAAGCATCAAGCATTCCTTTCAAAGGTGAACCTCTTTCAGGAATTCAACTGATGGGATTGCTGGAAACAAGAACGCTAGATTTCGACGAAATTATTATTCTATCGGTAAATGAGGGCAGTTTGCCAAAAAAATCAACAGCACCTTCATATGTTCCTTACAATCTGCGCAAAGCATTTGGAATGCCAACTCCTGATTATCAGGATGCTATTTTTAGTTATTACTTTTATCGTCTCATTCAGAGAGCCCAAAGGTTGGTGCTGGTGTTCAATAGCGATAGATCTGGTGCTGATACCGGCGAATCCAGTAGATTTATCTTTCAGATGAAGTACGAACAGAATAAACCATTAAAGGAAATATTGTTTGGCAGCAATGTATATGGTCAAACCAAAAGAAATATTACCATTGAAAAAGATGATCGTGTGATGCAGGTATTGGAACAGTATTCTAAAGAAGATGGCAGGTATTTGTCACCCTCAGCATTGAATACTTACATCGATTGTTCCCTGAAGTTTTATTTGAAATATATAGCAGAACTTGAAAAAAAGGAAGATATAGCCGATGAAATAGATCCTGCACAGTTTGGTTCAATATTACACGAAACCATGTATTTCCTGTATGACAATCAAAAAATTATTACAAGTGAAGAATTGGATGCAATAATAGCCAATGAGGAACTCGTAAAAAAAGCAATAGAGGAATCTTTTTCTAAGGTTATATACAACAAAAAAAAGCTTGTATATGATAATCTTTCCGGCCGTAATAAACTGATATTTAAGGTTATATTGAAATATACAAAACAAATATTAAAACAGGATAGAAAGAGTACGCCGTTTACTATTATAGCATTGGAAAAGGGGTATTATATGTCGCTTGAAGTAAGCTGCAATAATCGAATGCAAAAATTTCAAATTGGTGGTAAAGTTGATAGAATTGATAAAATAGGAAAAACCTATAGAATTATTGATTATAAAACAGGAAAAGTAGCATTGTCTTTTAAAACTGTTGACGAACTTTTTGATAGGAACAAAAAGAGTAGGAACAAAAACTTAATGCAGGTTTTACTATATAGTGTAATATTCAATAATACTCATTATGAAAATTGTAATGTGCAGCCAGGTATTTACTCGCTGAAAGATATATATGATGAGGCATTCTCTACGGATGTAAAATGTAACAACCAGCGTATTGAAGATATCAGTGATTATAAGAATGATGTTTTATTTCATGTAAAGGAAGTTTTGGCTGAAATTTTTTCATCAGAAATACCTTTCAAACAGACCGAGAATGAAGATGTTTGCGAGTATTGTGATTATGCTGGAATTTGTTCAAAATAAGTAATCTAAAACAGGATATCTGTTGGGTTTTACAAAAAAAATCAATACTTTTTATACATTTGTTTTCGGAATCTGAAAAATATGTATACCAATTATTTTAGCTATAAAGTAAAAGTTAGGGCTCTGGCTTTCGAAACAAAAGATGGCAGAGTATTTGAAAATACAGCGAAAATTAGCTTTTTTGATGAGAACAAAAAGGAGTTGGAATACATAGAGGCTCCTTACATTGATACGGAAGAAATCTATCGAAAAATTGATAATGGTGAGGATATCCTTATTGATGGTTGTTATATTGAAAATTTCTCATTGTCAGGTTATCGCAAATCAAGGAAACTTGAGCCGGATTCATTGGTGGAAATAAAAAATTGGTCGGCAAAAGAAACCATATTTGATTCCAATTACATTACCGATTTATCTTTTGGTAAGTTTATGGAAGGAGAGAAATCTTTTTTCAAAGCACTTTTTATCAATGGAAAAGTAAATTTTAACTCCAGTGTTTTTCTAGGAGGAAGGACTGATTTTTCTTATGTGTTTTTTGATAATGGTAATGTTGATTTCTCAAACTGCGAGTTCAGGGAAGGAGGCGTTAGTTTTAAAAATGCAAAATTTAAAACTGGTCTTAAAATTTTCCAGTATACTAATTTTGGTAATGGCGAAGTCCTATTTGTGAATACTGAATTTGGGGATGGAGATGTAGACTTTATCAATTCCGATTTTAGTCAGGGGGATATTTCTTTTAAAGTTGCTCGATTTGGTTGTGGTAAAATTGATTTCCATTTTTCTACTTTTGGTAAAGGTGATATATCTTTTGAAAGAGTTGAGTTTGGTGAAGGGAAAACAGATTTCAGGAAAGTTGAATTTGGTACAGGGAAAGTAAATTTTAACCGTTCCGATTTTGGTCAAGGTGATGTTAGCTTTGAGGCGAGTCAGCTTACTAAGGGGC
>PKSZ01000656.1 GCA_002869425.1 Marinilabiliales bacterium | reverse complement strand
CTATTTCCCCTGATATCAAAATACTGCTATATCAAGTCCAGGTGTATACTTTACATTAAAACTAAATAGGGAAAGTGAAAGTTTTGAAGAGTCGACCGACTAACCTACTCTACAGTCAATTTTTTAACAATAACATTATCTCCTGATAGTAATCGAACCTGATAAATTCCACTACTCAAGTCATCTACATCAATTCCAACCAAATTGCATTCATCATTAATTACTTTTGAATACACAATCTGTCCAATTGAGTTCTGAATCTCAAGATATATATTATCTTCTGACTTACATTCTACATAAACCTTACCCGAAGAAACAGGATTCGGATAAATACTAACTTTGGTATTTGACAATCCCTCAACAACAACAATACCCGGATATGAATTTGCACCATCAAAGTCTGTCTGCTTTAACCTGTAATAAGAAATACCACTCAAAGGATTATAATCAGTTGTCTGGTAAAAACTTCTTATATTTGCATCACCAGCTCCAGCAACGACATCTATGGTTTCATAATCAAATCCATTGGAGGATCTTTCGACTGTAAAATAATCATTACCCTTTTCGCTTGCAGTTTCCCAAGACAAATC
Organism: Marinilabiliales bacterium; assembly: GCA_002869425.1. GTDB lineage: Bacteria > Bacteroidota > Bacteroidia > Bacteroidales > BM523 > BM523. The sequence continues at coordinate 2,477 of PKSZ01000656.1, read as the reverse complement.
AACTACACTGCCATTGTATTTTGCATTAAAGCTTAAGAGTTCTACAGGTAGAGGATTTTGTTTAATTTGAATTTTAAACCGTGTATCTATATCCACAGGATCCGAATAGAACTCATATGAGTCATCTTCTCTTAAATTCTGTGTAACACCTTCTTGTGTGTCTTCCAAGTAAATATATTTTCCGGGATCAAAACTCTCCAGATCTGATGCCTTTATAGCATAATTGCCTGCAATTGTAACTTTAATACCTAAGGGTATTTTAACGTCAGCACTCAATTCGTTAATTGACATTGAATTCACTGCCAGAATCTCTCCCTCTTCTGATTTTGAATAGATATGAGGAACTGATGCTGCACCGAAATTTTTCTCTGTATCTTTATTCTCTAATTTCCTACTGGCATCATCCGTAAAATATAAAACAGCTTCATCTGATATAGAACCATTATCCACAGCTAATCGCAAAATATTGGACAAAGACTTAATACTCTTGATATTTGCACTTACATCGTGTACTCTAACCGCATTTGTCATAGACAACTGCCCACCACCAATTGTATCTTTCACCCATATAGCCTGCATTGGAGCAATAATATTTGTCCCACCATTGGTTCCTATTTTTGTATCTCCATTATAGGTTGCCATAACACCGTCTAACTTAGTATAAGCAATGTTCCTTAAGTTTGTTTTTGTCCAACCAGACAGAGCATCCCAATCAATAGCTGATGGATATGGATTTGAAAGTAATACCCAACCGGGATTTGGACCACTTGTTGAATATGAAGTACTCTGACTTCTTGTTCCAGTATTCACTGTTCCGGAAAACGACAACATCACATCACCATCATAAGCTTTAAAGGCATACCCAATACCTGGAGTTAGACTTGTTGAGTTATTGGTAATCCTCTGCCATCCAGAAGTCTCATTCCATTTAAACAGATATCTGCTCGCTGTATTTGCAGCATTAAAGTCTGCACTAGTTGCATTTGAAACTGGCGAAGCAACATACCAGCCTCTTCCACTTGGAAGATACCTCTCGACTTCAAATACTCCACCACCGCTAACTGTACCATTATCAATCCAAGACGCAACCGCACCTGTGCTAGAAGGAGATCTTAAGTAAACTGTTCCATTATTGGTAACAGAACCTAAAACAGTAACCATTTGACCTGAAGGAACATCAAGGCTTGCACCATTATCAACCTGTAGATTATTAAAAACCTCTGTATTTGGGCATGTTAAAGTTGTAGTGCCTGCAAAAACAACAGTACCTGTACCCTCTGTAAAATCGCCATTGTCTACCCAATCTCCAGAAAGGGTAATGGTGGAAGATCCTGCTGATAATGTAGTTGCAGAAGCTATATTTAAGTCTCCAGCTATACTTACATTTCCGGACAAGGATTTGGTGCTACCACCCGCTATTGTAAGATTGTAATAGGATCCTGTTTTTATAGCTTGTGCTGCTGTAGAATTATAGGAAATGGTATTACCTACTGCCGAAGAACTTACCATTCCTGTGGACAATAAGGCTCCTCCTACATTTAATGTTGAATTTGCACCATTAACCCAAGTTGAACTACTTGTGCTGCCTGTAATATCAGAACTTGCAGTTATTGTGCCATTATTTGTTACTGTATAAGCACCATCAATACTAAATGTACTTCCAAATATTAAATCAGATCCTGCTAAAATGCTTTTGTCTCCTCCAGTAATACTAAGAGATCCTGTACCACTTACTGATCCAGTGCCTGAGATTGATGTTGTTCCGCCATCTAAAATGAGGCTATTTGTACCTAGGTTAATTGTTCCATCAATTAATATATTACCAGCAACATACATATCGCCTCCGGAAAGTGCAATTGCGGATGCACTCTGTACATTCAAATCATTATCTACATTAATATCCGTTGAAAATGTATTGGTTCCTGATGTATTTGCTAATTCAAGATTTCCTGTAATATTTACTGTACCGCTTAACAGGTTTAGATAACCAGAGCCCTCTGTATAAACAGTACCCGTAGCATTCAACGCTCCATTATTTTTGGTTGCAGACAAAACCCCGCCACTTCTCACAAAAATGGATTGTATAGTCACTGCTGCTACATCAATATCAACACTATTGTCTATATAAGCGTGACTTGTTGCTGATGGAGTACAATTACAACTGGTAGTTCCGTCTGCTGACCAGATATTTGTACTAGTCCACTTACCAGAGCCAATTGAATAAAAGTTTGTTGGTGCAACGATTGTTCTTGATCCGGCCGGATTCATCTCTACAAAATCAACACCTTCTGTTGTTTTTAAATCGCCACCCACTAATACACTATCCATTCTCGCATCTGCAAGTTCACCATTGTTAGCATTAATTGGAATATCGTATGTTAACCAGAAATAATTTGTTCCCTCCACCAACGATACGTTTGGTGCACCATTAATTTTAAACTCCCCGTTAGGCGAAGTATAGGCTCCAAAAAGAGTTG
>PKSZ01000259.1 GCA_002869425.1 Marinilabiliales bacterium | reverse complement strand
TCTTCATATTCAACTATTTTGGCTGTGTCAACAGATACAATTTTGTCTCCGTTTTGCAAGCCTATGTTTAATGCAAGACTATCACAGAATATACCATATTTCGCATTTTCAGCGGGTAAGTATTGTCTTCCCCAAACGAAGAGTATCATGGCATAAATAACCATTGCAGTAATGAAGTTTACCAAAACGCCACCAAGCATGATTAGTAATCTTTGCCATGCAGGTTTAGAACGGAATTCCCAGGGTTGAGGATCTTTACTTAATTGCTCCTTATCCATAGATTCGTCAATCATTCCAGCTATTTTAACATAGCCACCAAGTGGAAGCCAGCCTACTCCATATTCAGTTTCACCTTTTTTGAATTTGAAAAGTGAAAACCATGGATTGAAAAACAGATAAAATTTTTCCACTCTGGTTTTAAAAAGTTTTGCAAATAAGAAATGTCCCATTTCGTGCAACAAAACTAAAATCGCAAGGCTTAATATCAGACCCAGTGCTTGTGTTAAAATTCCCATTATTTATTTTTATTAAGTCGTTCGTTTAAAAAATTTCTTGTTGCCAAATTTGTACTGAAGTAGTCTTCAAGTTTTGGTTCCTTGATGAATTCAATACTTTCCATTGTCATTTCAATGATTTCTGCTATTTGCGGAAATTGTATTTGTCCATTGAGGAACAATTCTACGGCAACTTCATTGGCAGCGTTCATAATACAAGGTACATTGCCACCTTTATTCATTGCATTATATGCAAGAGCAAGGCATTTGAATTTATCTGTATTGGGTTGCTCAAATGTGAGTTTTGAAAAGTCTGAAAAACTAAATCTTGGAAAATTGGTGTTTAACCTTTTAGGAAATCCCAGTGCATATTGAATGGGTAATCTCATATCCGGTAGTCCCAGTTGTGCTTTTATGGAACCGTCAGTAAACTGCACAAGTGAATGAACAATTGACTGAGGATGAATAACCACTTCAATCTGATCAGGTGTTAGACCAAACAGCCATTTGGCTTCAATGACTTCCAGTCCTTTATTCATCATACTCGCAGAATCGATTGTTATTTTATTTCCCATCGACCAGTTTGGGTGATTTAGAGCTTCCTTAACAGTTACTGTTTTGAGTTGTTCTTTAGATATTGTTCTGAAAGGCCCTCCCGATGCTGTGAGCATTATTTTTTCGATGGGGTTGTTATTCTCTCCTGTTAAGCATTGAAATATTGCCGAATGTTCGGAGTCTACCGGGATAATTTCGGCATTGTTTTCAATGGCCAGTTTTGTGATAATATTTCCGGCAACAACCAATGTTTCTTTATTTGCCAGTGCTATTCTTTTTCCTTTTCTGATTGCATTTATTGTTGCTGCTAGACCTGAAAATCCAACCATAGCTGTTACTACGGTGTCTATGCTTTCCATTTCAACGATTTCTTCGATGGCCTTTTCTCCTGCATACACTTTTATGTCATCATCCAGAAGAGCATCACAAACCGTTTGATATAAATTTTCATTGGCAATAACAACAGCATTGGGCTTTGTTATTTTTGCTTGTTCAATAAGCAATGATTCATTGTTATTGGCGGTCAGGACTTCAACCTCAAATAAATCAGCATTTTTTGAAATTACTTCGATTGTTTGTTTTCCTATTGATCCGGTAGAACCGAGTATGGCAATTCTTTTCTTCACGCAGTCAAAAGTAATTAAAAACTTAAATATTCTTCAGCATTTAAAGGAATACCCTTGTGCCAGAGTTCAAAATGTAAATGTGGACCCGTAGTAAGTTCACCAGAGTTACCAACGATAGCGATTGGATCGCCTGCATTTACATGTCTTCCCTGCTCAACCATTATTTTATGCAAGTGTTTGTAAACAGATACAAAATTGGCTTCATTTTGAATTTGTAAAATGTAACCGGTTTCTACTGTCCAGGAAGAGAGAATAACTGTACCATCATGAGCTGCATGGACAACTTCGTCTTGCGCAGAGGCGATATCTGTTCCATAGTGATTATTTGAGATATCAAAATGACTGGTAACAATTCCTTTTACGGGAGAATAAAAGTGTATTTTGTCCTGTGTTTTATCTTTGGATTCATTAAATATGGCAAGACTATAGCGCTGTTCATCTTCAATTTTTATTCGTAAGAGAGAGTCTTCTTTTGATTTGGATAGGTCTAAATCTTTGTAAATAATATTTGTGTCCGGGCTATTCATATAGTTAACCGGATCTTTACCTTCGATAATGCTTTTTATATTGGTGAAATATTGGTCCCGTAATTTTAATTCATATTCCAGGGAGTCTGTACGAAGCGTATTTAAAACAATATTTTTACTGATTTCACCATCGGGATAACCCGGAATAAATTCTTTCAAAGGCGTAAAGGCTATTAAAACTATTACCAGTGCAATTAACAAGATAGCCAGAGAGCCAAAAAGAGTAAAAACATTAAGTTTGGTCAATTTATAACTAAGAACCTCCTCAAAGGTGCTGTCATTGTATATAACAAGTCTGAAACGATTTCGGAGTTTTTTTACAAATCCTTTTTTTTCAGTTTTTTCTGCCATCATTATTGGATATCTTTATGCAAAGATATATAAACAATCAAAATTCAAGGTAAATATTGGCAAAGAAGCTAAAATTACATTAATAAATTTGCATCTGGTTGTAAGTTGTTCTATATTTGCAATCTCAAACGCAAAAAAGTATTTTGAAAATATATTGCGGGGTGGAGCAGTGGTAGCTCGTTGGGCTCATAACCCAAAGGTCGTAAGTTCGAATCTTGCCCCCGCTACTAGAGAAACAGGCACTTGAAAAGGTGTCTGTTTTTGTTTTATACAACGGGTACAATATAGGTACAACATTTGATCCGTTTTTCATATCAACAACTTGATTACTAATTTGTATTTTATTTTTAATTAGTAAATTGGGAAGTGTAAATAATTTGTGTTGTTTAAATTGTTTGGATAACAAGTAATATCAAATATTAATAATTTATGCATAATATTAAGATAATCCTTATAGTTGTTATTTTTCTGAATACAAGTCTATTAATAACACAAAAAAGTCCTGCCGAAATAGTTTTG
>PKSZ01000687.1 GCA_002869425.1 Marinilabiliales bacterium | reverse complement strand
TTCTTCAATTCTTTTTTTTAGCTTGTTTATTTCTTGAGATGGCATGAGTAGAATTTTGTAGTATCTAAAGATATAAAATGTAATATGTATATTTGGTATTATTTATTAATTTTTGACGAAATTAAGCTAACATTTTTTAGATAACTTATTGTGATTATTCAAGAAATTTCGATAGCAGGTAGTGGAAATATGGCATTTTATCTTGCCAGGGTTTTCAAGAGGAACAATATCCTTGTAAAAAAAATTATTTCAAGAAATATTGATGAGGTTAAACGGCTTGCGAAAATTTGTGATGCTGAATATTTTTCTATTGATAAAGTAAGGGATATTGAGGAGACTTTGGTTTTGGCTGTTTCAGATACTGCAATAGAGGAAGTTTGTGAACAATTATTACAAAAGATAGCAAGAAAAAAATTCCAATCTTTATTACATACAGCAGGGAGTACATCCATTGATGTTCTTGAAAAATTCACAGACTATCCCGGTGTGTTCTATCCCTTTCAGACTTTGAAAAAGGATGAAGAACAGGTTTCTTCAAATATTCCAATTTTTATTGAAACCAGAGATGCAGCATATTTAGAAGCGGTAAAGAAGATCGCAAATTCAATAAGCTCCAATGTATATGAAATGAATTCGGAGGATAGAAAATACTTGCATTTGGCAGCTGTTTTTGCCTGTAATTTCAGCAATCATATGTATACATTGGCGAATGAAATATGCAACGAAATATCTGTGGATTTTTCAGTGATGCATCACCTTATTAAAAAAACAATTGAAAATGCTGTTGAACTTGGTCCGGATAAGGCACAAACAGGTCCGGCAGCCAGAGGTGATTCAGTAGTGATGAATGATCATCTAAACTTATTAAGGGAGATGGGGAAATATGATGATATTTACAAGAAGATTTCTGAAAGTATACAAGGCTTAATTGGTAAAGAATAGTAAATTTGTTTTCTTGAATGAATGAAGAAATTAAAAATATTGTTCAAAAAATTAAGGCTTTTGCTTTTGATGTTGATGGGGTTTTTTCCGGGCATATCCTGATGGATTGTAATGGAAATCAACTTCACCCTTTGAATATGAAAGACGGATATGCAATGCAGTTGTTGAATAAGCTGAATTTGCCTGTAGCAATTATTACTGGAGGTAATTCTGAAATGGTGAAAAAGCGCTTTTTGCGACTGGGTGTTCCGGAACAAAATATTTACATGCGGTCTTTTGATAAACAAATTCCTTTTGATGAATTTATAAAACGATATAACTTGCAGAAAGATGAAGTCGCATTCATGGGAGATGACATGCCTGACTATAAGGTGATGCAGCATTGTGGCTTGCCTGTTTGTCCTGCTGATGCTTCGGAGGATATATTGAAGTTGTCTAAGTACGTTACGAAACGTAGTGCAGGATATGGATGTGTAAGAGAGCTTGTTGAAATGGTTTTGAAGGAGCAAGGAAAATGGTGGACAGAAAAAACTTTTACCTGGTAATTTATGATTGCATTTTTTAAGTTAATAAGAGTTCAGAACCTATTGATTATTGCAATTTTGCAATATTTCGTCAGATGGTTTATCATTTACCCTGTTCTTGATGATTTTGGCCTTGAATTTCAATTGTCGGAACTGGTGTTTGCTTCTCTGGTTATGGCTACTGTAATGTTGACAGCTGCAGGTTATGTTATCAATGATTATTTTGACAGACCAACCGACTTGGTTAACAGACCGGATACAGTTATTGTTGGTAAATCACTTAATCGACGGGTTGCCATTATATTGCATATCGTATTCAATGTATTGGGTGTAGCTTTTGGATCATATGTTTCCTATAAATCAGGATTTTTTGAGCTAAGTATGATCTACATCGTTGTAACAGGTCTACTCTGGTATTATAGTACAACATACAAACGACAATTGCTTATTGGTAACATAATCGTTGCTTTTTTAACCGCAGCAGTACCCTTGCTTGTTGCGATTTACGAAGTTCCTCAGTTAAATCTTACTTATGCTGACATACTTGAAGAGGGAGCTTCCTTTAATTATTTGTTTTATTATACTTTAATTGTTGCATATTTTGCTTTCTTGATGACTCTTATTAGGGAAATTGTAAAGGATATTGAAGACCTTGAAGGCGATAATGCATTTGACAGGAATACCTTACCTGTGGTAATAGGCGTTAAAAACACAAAGATTGTGGTAATAGCCCTAATTGTATTTACAATTTCGTCGCTTATATTTATATATCATACATATTTGGAATATTTGGTGTATATCGAACCTATATACACATTGATGTATTTTATTATTGGAATCAGTTTGCCTTTGCTTGTATTAATCTGGGTTGTTTTACGTGCTGATAGCAAAAAACAATATCATTTAGCCAGTAATTTCACCAAAATTATTATGTTAGTAGGGATTCTGTATCTTGTATACAGAGAGTTGATTAATAAATTGATTGAATCGTGATTTTCAGAAACAAGCTGAAAGGAAAAAAAATAATTCTGGCATCAAATTCACCACGGAGGCAGGCTTTGTTAAAAGAGCTGTGTAGTGAATTTGAAATTCGTGTAAAAAGTAATATTGATGAATCTTTTCCTACAGATCTGATTCGTGAAGAAATACCGCTGTATCTTTCTCGAAAGAAGGCAAATGCTTATAAGGATGAGCTTACAGAAGATGAGATTTTGATTACCGCAGATACCATTGTTTGGCTTGATGAAAAGGTTGTAAATAAACCTACAAACAGAGCAGACGCCATTGAAATGATCCATAGGTTATCTGGTAATATGCATGAAGTAGCAACCGGCGTTTGTCTTACGCAAAAAAACGATCAAAGGTGTTTTTATGCATTAACCAAAGTGTATTTTAGAGAGTTGATGATGGACGAGATTGAATATTACGTTGATCAGTATAAACCTTATGATAAGGCTGGAGCATATGGTATTCAGGAATGGATAGGTTATGTTGGTATAACAAAAATTGAGGGTTCTTATTTTAATGTAATGGGGCTTCCTGTTCAAAAATTATATGATGAATTACAGAAAATTTAGCTTGCTCATATCATTGCTTTTTGTTTTGCTTTTTTTTTC
>PKSZ01000686.1 GCA_002869425.1 Marinilabiliales bacterium | reverse complement strand
GAATGTTATACTTGAGGTTAAGTTGGGTTATTCCTTCTGTAACGCCTTGACATATAAAATCAAAATGTCTGGTTTCACCTTGAATTACGCATCCCAAACATAAAATTGCATCTACATTTGAGTATTCTGCCATGTATTGGGCACCCAGCGTAAGCTCAAAACTACCCGGAACAAACTCAACTTTAATGTTTTCTTCCAGTACGCCATGTTTGGTTAATTTCTGAATGGCTCCTTCACAGAATGATGATGTAATGTCAAGATTCCATTCTGCTACAACGATTCCAATTTTGAATTTTTTTCCGTCTGGAACAGTATCCGGATTGTAGCTTGAAAGATTTTGTAATTGTGTTGCCATAATTTCTTATATAAAAAAAAGTATCATCCCGGGCTGATACTTTTCAATTATTGTAATCTTATAATATTAAACGCTTCCTTTTACTTTTGCTCTGGTAATGTATTTTTCAATCCTGCTTAAGTTACCTTCAAAAGACTTTGGATAATCTTCCTTAATTCTTTCATAGATGTCAATTGCTTTATTGAAATTACCCATTTTTTCTGCAACAATACCTGCTTTTAATAATATTGTAGGAGCAGTAAAAGTATTGTCAGAATTGTCAACAGCTTGCATATAATAATTTAGCGCCTGATCAAAGTTTTGCTTTTCCGAGTAGGCATCACCAATTGCTGCAAGTGCCATTGGACTTACAACCTTATCATCACTTGAAAAGTTTTCAAGGTAGTCAATTGCTTCGTCGTACTGTCCAAGTTTCAAACAGCAAATACCCGCATAGTAATTGGCAAGATTTCCAGTTTTTGTTGAGCTGTATTCATCCGCGATGTATTCAAAGCCCAAATAATTACCATCACCATTCAAAGCCAGACGAAATGAATCTTTTTCAAAATACTGTTCAGCAGCAAAAACCTGCTGCTCTGCTTCCTCTTCTAATGGGGCAATATAGTATTTATTGTATCCAAGATATGCACCAACAATAGCAAGAATAACCACAACAACTATCGTTAGTGTTTTCTGGTTATCTTCTATGAATTGTTCTGTTCTGGATAATGAACTCTCAATAACTTCCACACCATCAATCGATTCACTATGTTTCTTAGCCATAAGTAATTTTTTTAAAAATTATGAAACGCAAATGTAGGTTTTTTGAAATTTAATTGAAACTTTTATTGTTAAAATTTTCAATAGTCGATGGTTGATAAAGTTATTGTTGTAAGTATTTTACGAGAACAAAGCGGAATTTTATATTTTTACACAAACTCTATTTGATATGAAAGAAGCACGAGAATTATACCTGAGTAGATTAAGTCTTGTTAATTTTAAGAACTATCAAGAGCTTGATCTTGATTTATCAGATAAAATAAATTGTTTTGTGGGTCAGAATGGAATTGGAAAAACCAATTTACTGGATGCTATTTATTATTTGTCTTTTTGTAAGAGTTTTTTAAACCCACTGGATACCAATAATATCAATTATGATTCGGATTTGTTTGTGATTCAGGGAAAATATTCTCGTGATGGCGAGGAGGAAAAGATTCAGGTTGGAGTTAAAAGGGGTTCAAAGAAGCTGGTGAAAAGAAATAAAAAGGACTATTCAAAACTGGCTGATCATATAGGATTTTGTCCTTTGGTAGTGGTCTCTCCTTTGGATACAAATCTTGTTACAGGAGGTAGTGAAGATAGAAGAAAATTCATTGATGGTGTCATTTCTCAGTTTGATAAATCATACCTTGATCGTTTGATAAAGTATAATAAAATTTTGCAACAACGAAATAAGTTGTTGAAGGAATTTAATAAGACTGGCAGGTTTGATGAGGAGACATTGAGTGTCTTTTCTGATCAGTTGGTAATACTGGGAACAAAAATTTATAATGCACGAAAACTATTCATTGAAGAGCTTATTCCCGTATTTCAACAATACTATGAGTTTATTTCCGGCGATAGGGAAAAGGTTCACTTGGATTATAAGTCTCAATTGCAGGAAGCTGATTTTGAAAAATTAATGTCTACCGCTTTACAAAAAGATAGAATTCTACAATATACAAGTGTTGGCATACATAAAGATGATCTGATTTTTACTTTACAGGGACATCCAATGAAAAAAGTTGGATCTCAGGGGCAGCAAAAAACGTATCTATTGTCTTTAAAGTTTGCACAATATGAATATATAAAGAAAATTAATGGTCTTAGACCCATTTTGCTACTCGATGATGTTTTCGATAAATTAGATAGTTTCAGAGTTGAACAGATTGTTAAACTTGTCTCAGACAAAGAGTATGGTCAGATTTTCTTTACAGATACAAATAAAAAGCGATTGACTCATATTTTGGAAAAAATACAAATCAGTAATAAGATTTTCCATATTGTTAGCAATGGTTTTGAGGAATCTTCCATATAAATTGCTTAGAGTATTGATATTTAGTTGTGTAATTACTTGAATTGCCTGTAAAACTATTAATTTTTACAAGTGCTATTTGACAAACGGCTGTTTTTTTCTTGTAAAAGCAATATATCCGTTTGTAGAGCTAATTGTATTCTTGATATAAAAATTCGCGATTTTCAGCTTATTTCTCTATTAATTACATATTTTTATTAGTACAAAATGTTTAACTAATACTAATAACTATGAGACAAAAGCTACTTTCACTGCGGATTCTATTCGTAAGCATGCTTGTTCTTAGCTTTCTTTCTGCTTTTGCTGCAAATCAGCAAAAAAAAGACGGCTATACTGTGGAGTTCGATCAGGTTAGACCCGATGAATTTGTTTTAGATTTTGATCTGGACAAATTTAGAATTGACGAAAATGAACTTGGTGGAACAGTTTATTCTTCCATTACATTTAACGGAGAAATTCGTACTAAAAAGAAGGGATGGGCATCACTGCCTGTATTAAGCTCATCTGTTCAACTTTCACCTTCTAATAATGTGAGTTACATTGTTGTTAATTCTGATTATGAGGAATATAATCTGGATTATCCTCTTGTTCCTTCACGAGGTGTAATATACAGGAACCAGGATCCAACAGAAATTCCATATGAAATTGATCCGGCTTCTGTTGTGGATGAGTTC
>PKSZ01000265.1 GCA_002869425.1 Marinilabiliales bacterium | reverse complement strand
ACTATCCATTCTAGGGTATGGCAAAAATCCTGAACACATTAACAGAATGAAGGAAATGAGTGGTTATAGCTCTGGCAATTATATACATGTAGCAGGAAATGAGACTGACTTTTCTGTATTGATAAATGAAATCAGAGAACAATCTCTGAAAGCCAATATTAATAATAATTAATGCTTGTGGTTAAACCATTTTATGCACATTAGGTCGAACCCGTATGTTTAGAATATTGTTGCTCATATCTATTGTATTTTTTTCTTACAAAAACCAGGCACAAACCATCCCAAAAGATTCTGTAATTGAAATTAGAATTTACTTTAAACAATCCAACTGGGATAGTATTCTGGATAAATGGAAACTTAACAATGTTGACAAGAAATTGCCAGCAGATATAATTATTGGAAAAAAAAAAATCAAAGGAGTAGGAGTTAAATTTAAAGGTAATAGTTCCTACAATTCTGACTATAAAAAAAATCCATTAAACATAAAACTTAATCAAACAGACAAAAAAGCCAATTTCAATGGCTTATCAAAAATTAAACTATCGAATATTTTTAGGGATCCTTCAGCCATTAGAGAAGTATTGGCTTACGAAATTGCTGCCAACTATATGAATGTGTCTGAAGCCTGGTTTGCAAATGTTTATGTAAATGACACCTTACTTGGACTTTATACTTTGGTTGAACCCATCAATAGTGATTTCACACAAAAGCATTNGCATTATGACATAAAAAACGGTATTCGTATAAAATGCGATCCATCATCTTACAACAATAATCAATGCAAGGAACGAATTTATTCCACGCTGGTTCCTGCTTACACCCATAATATAAGTTGCTACAAAAAGGCATACGATGTAAAGTCAAAACATGGAATCAACAAGCTTTACCAGCTAATGTTAAGTTTATGGTATAATTTCAACCAAGACAGTAAATATTACCACACAATTGAAAACTATCTCGACATTGATAAAGCACTCTGGATGCTGGCCTTTAACAATATTTTTGTTAATCTGGACAGCTATTCATGGTCAGGTCATAATTATTACATGCTAGAAACTAACGAGGGATTGCTTGCTCCTCATTTGTGGGATTTGAATGAATGTTTTGGTGGTTTCAGTATAGGATACCCATTTGCTAAGCTACCGGAAATACCCATTCTTTTTCAGTATGATATAAAGACAAAGCCTCTCATTTCAATTTTGCTACATGATAGCTCCTATCAAAAAATGTACAGGACACATTGCCAAACACTATATGAAGATTGGATTTTTTCAGGAAAAATAGAAACAAGAGCCAAAGAGCTGGAACAGATAATTAGACCATATGTTGAAAAAGATCCATGGTTTTACTATAAAGCTGATGTTTATAAATTCCCACTGCAGAAAGATTATTATAATATACCTGGGCTTTGTAAGCTTATGAGAAAACGAAAAAACTATCTAACAAAAGAATTTCAAGCTACAAAACCAGAATTACTAAAAAGGAAATGGAACCAGAATGATTCAACAATCACACTAAACGTAACATGCAATAATGCTGATAAAGTCGTGCTTTTTTATAAAAAAAACAGAAACGACAAATTCATCAAAACAGAGATGAAAAAGATAAAAGGTAATACTTTCCATATCGAACTAAACAAAACAAATATTACAACATATTATCTTTTTACAGAAAATGTACAATCAGGAGCTTTTTTCCCGAAAGAAGCTTCACACAAGCCTTTTATTATAAAAAGCAATTAATCTTCCTTTTGTTTTCTCTAACATAATCAATACAGACTCATCAATTCGTTCTTTTGTGTACATTGCTGTTGCAAAAACGAACAATTGGATGAATATTTTAATTCTTCAATATTACTCATTTCTCATTCACTATCAACTCATTAATTCTTTTAGCACAGTAATTGTTAACTCTCGACAAACAAAATAATTTATCTATGAAAAATGTAAAACTAATTCCCGGCTTGATGCTTTTATTTTCAATTTTTGGTTGTACATAAAGTACACCTCCTCCACCTCCACAAGTAGAAGGTGGTATTGAAAAGGTTGTTGCCTTCGATCCTTCAAATATGGATACTACTGTAAATCCAGGTGATGATTTTTACAGATATGTAAATGGTAAATGGCTAGATAATAATCCAATTCCAAAGGAATATAGCTCCTATGGAAATATGACGGTATTGTTGGAGCAAAACTATAATGCCATCAGGGAAATCATAGAAAATGCAGCAGCAGATACAACTTGCAAAAAAGGATCCAACAAACAGAAAATTGGAGATTTCTATTCCAGTGGAATGGATACTGCAAAAATTGAAAAAGACGGAATACTTCCCATTTTAAATAGTTTTAAAAAAATTGAAGAAATAAAGGATAATGAAGATTTAATCAATGCAATTGCAAATATGCATGCCTATGGTATAAATACGGTCTTTGGATTTTATCCTTCGCAAGATGCAATGAACAATGAAAATGTTATTGTAAACCTTTACCAGGGTGGTTTGGGACTTCCTGACAGAGATTATTACCTTAATGATGATCCAAGATCATTGGAAGTTGTAAAAGAATACAAAAAACACATTCAAAAAATGTTTTCTCTTCTTGATAAAAATGAAGATGAAGCAAAAAAGGTTGCTGAAGATGTACTAACAATTGAAAAGCAATTGGCAGAAGCCAGTTTATCCAGGGTAGAAATGAGAAACCCGTACAAAAATTATCACAAAATGTCGATTGAAGAACTAAAAAAATCGACTCCCAATATATTGTGGGATATATATTTTAAAGAAATCAATTTAACAGACAAAAGTGATTTGAATCTGGCTCACCCTGATTTCTTCAATAAAATAAATCAGCTATTTGAAGAAACAGATATTGAAACCTGGAAACATTATCTAAGGTGGAATACATTAAACAGTACAGCAAGTTATCTAAGCAAAAAATTCGTTGAACAAGACTTTAGTTTTTATAGTACTTTTCTTACTGGAGTTGAAGAAATGCAACCTCGTTGGAAAAAAGTTCAAAACACTGTAAATGGCTTACTTGGTGATGCTGTTGGAGAACTGTATGTGGAACAATATTTTCCACCAGAAGCAAAAGCAAGAATGCTTGAACTCGTGAATAATCTGAAGCTTTCTTTGAAAGACAGAATAACGCAATTAGAATGGATGAGCGATTCAACAAAGACAGAAGCGCTTAAAAAACTTAGTACCATGAAGACCAAAATTGGTTATCCTGATAAATGGATAGACTATAGCAGCCTAGATATTGACAATGTATCGTATCTGCAAAATGTTTTAAATGCTCGCCATTTTGAATTTAACTTTAACCTCAATAAAGTCGGCAAACCTGTAGATCGTGATGAATGGTTCCTTACTCCTCAAACCATTAATGCATATTATCATCCTTTATTGAATGAAGTTGTATTCCCTGCTGCGATTTTACAACCACCTTTTTTCAATCTTGAAGCAGATGATGCAATCAACTACGGAGCAATTGGTGCTGTAATTGGCCATGAAATGACACATGCATTTGACGATCAGGGTCGTCAGTACGATAAAGAAGGTAACCTGCATGACTGGTGGCTTCCAATTGATGCTGAGAACTTCATGAAACAAGTAAATCCACTGATTAGCCAATATAATAAATACGAAGTAATGGATTCCGTATTTGTGAATGGTGAGTTAACACTGGGTGAGAATATTGCAGATCTTGGTGGAATAACCATTGCATACAATGCATATCTAAAAACTCTTGAAAATGGTAATGAACCTGAACCAATAGATGGTTTTACTGGAAAACAAAGGTTCTT
>PKSZ01000106.1 GCA_002869425.1 Marinilabiliales bacterium | reverse complement strand
GAACAATTTTTGGAAGCATACCCAAAAACAGAACAAAATTCAAAATCAAGGGCGCTATTCCTGATCCTCCATATTATACTGCCTTGTGTTTTACCAAATACTTAAACGAACACAAGCTTGGTGTTTCGTCAAAACCAAGTACAATAAGACAAATGAACGAAAAAGGACAAAATCCCGAAACAAAAAGAAAAACCATACTGAATTTTTATTCTCCACCATTAAAAAATATCATAACACAAACCAATCAAAAAAGCATCAATCTTTATGCAGAACATTTACTTAACGAGGTAGGTAGAAAAGTGAAAAACGAAGCATCGACAGTGGAGGGAACTAAGACAATTGAAAAATTCTGGGAAGAAAAGGGTGTTAACACAAGTGGGTTTTATATGAATGATGGTAGTGGATTAAGCAGATATAATGCTATAACGACAAGATTCGTGGTTGAAATTCTTCGTTACATGAAGAAAGAAAGTGCATATTCTAATATTTTCTATAACTCTCTGGCTGTTGGAGGACAAACAGGTACTGTAAAAAGAATGTTTAAAAATACAGCTGCTGAAGGAAATATAAGAGCAAAAAGCGGATATATGAACAGAGTCAGATCATATGCCGGCTATGTAACAACAGTTGGTAATCGAAAGATTGCATTTGCCATTATTATCAATAATTATAATTGCACACCTGGCGAAGTAAAAAAGAAAATGGAAGAGCTGATGATTTCGTTGGCTGATTTAAAAATTTAATTTATGGATGTTCAAAATTGTATTTTATCCCGCAGAAGTATTCGCAAATACACCAATCAAGAAATTGACCAATCAACAACAGAGCAGCTGCTAATTGCAGCCATGCATGCACCCAGTGCCAGAAATCAACAAGCATGGCATTTTATTGTTATAGAAAAGCGTAATCAGTTGGATGCTCTGGCTGATGCCCACCCATATGCAAAAATGCTAAAATCAGCACCTTTAGCCATCGCTGTTTGCGCAGATCTGAGCATGGAAAAAAGTAAAGATATGTGGGTACAGGATTGTGCTGCTGCAACACAGAACATATTGCTAAGGGCGCACAGCCTTTCGCTTGGTGCTGTTTGGCTTGGTGTTTTTCCAAGAGAAGAACGAATTATGTCAATTGGTTCTGTGCTGGAATTACCCGATCACATTGTCCCCATAAGTCTTATCAGCATAGGACACCCAGATGAAAGCCCTGAACCAACGGACCGATTTTGCACCGACAGAATACATTACAATTCCTGGTAGATCTATTCAATTCTGGATGTTACGGCATGCTTTAGGCCTGAACTGGAAACGATTCTTACCAATACAGAACCCACTATAATAGGAGACTTTATCATAATGGGAATTTTATTTTTATCATCACTGGCCCAAACAATTAAATTCTCACCTCCTTCCGGAAAAACAGAGCCTTCAAGAACCTGCACTCCAAACTTTATACAATTATAGGATTCGTGTCTCCGCACCTTCACTTTTTCTTTTCCCAAATACCTGAAATACAGATTTTCAACCTTGGCATCTACCATCAATGTAATTGGAATTTTATCCCCTTCTTTAAACGAATTAAAATCTATACATCGCGACAAATAAACAACCGATAATAAATCGAATGTTTCATGTCCTTCAATCTTTATTGTATCATACTGCAATGGTTCATCATTTATCTTAAACCTGGAATAAACCATGTTTTGATCATGGTGAAAATTATACTTCAAATTCAATTTCCAACCACCCTCATTCACATGGCGATAAAACCGGTATGGAGCTAATGTTACAGGATCGATCCATGACTGGTATCTGTCTCTTACCTTAAAAAACCAATCCCAAGCCGGAAAAGTTGTCCCTATGGCATCCAGATGGAACAAATCCTTATTGTCAATTGTATCACGATTCACCTTGAAAAGAACTTTACCCACATCTGTATCTACAATTCCCCACTTATATGCAATAACATATGCAATTTCTTCTCCTTGCTGAAATGCTGTATTCACAATTTCTTTCTGACCCTGCACAGAAGAAAAAAGAAAAACGAGACTTAACAAATAAATTAATCTTTTCATTTACAAATCATTCCCTGTCTATTTCCTTTTGCAAAGTTAGGTTTTTAGATTTTGAAGCGCCATTATTACAAAGAAATAAATACTTTTGTAAACAATGACAGTAGATATTTTTATACCATGTTTTATTGATCAGGTGTACCCTGACACAGGTTTCAGTATGGTAAAAATTCTTGAAAAGATAGGAATGAAAGTCAAATACAATACTGAACAAACCTGTTGTGGTCAACCAGCTTTTAATAGCGGATACTGGGATGAAGCACGAAAAGTTGCAAGAAAATTCATAATGGATTTCCCTTACGACAGACCTATTATTAGTCCTTCTGCTTCTTGTACAGCTTTTGTGAAAAATCATTATTCTGAATTGATGGAAAATTCAGATTCATTGTATGATCATGATAAAATAAGCAAAAACCTGTTTGAACTAACAGATTTTCTGGTAAACAAAATGAAAATAACAAATTTGGGCGCCCGGTTTAAAGCCAAAGTTACAGTTCATGATTCATGCGCAGCATTAAGAGAATATGGTTTGACACACGAACCCAGAACCCTGCTTAAAAATGTAGAAGGTCTGGAAATTATTGAAATGCAAGACCCTGATACATGCTGTGGTTTCGGCGGAACTTTTGCCATTAAATACGAACCCATTTCAACAGCAATGGCCCAGCAAAAAATTGAAAATGCTATCAATTCAGGAGCAGAATATATTGTCTCAACAGAAGGATCGTGTTTAATGCAGCTGGATGGATACATAAAGAAAAATAACCTTCCCATTAAAACCATCCACATAGCAGATATACTTGCCAGTGGATATTAAAAAAAAGAGGAACCTTTCAGCTCCTCTTTATCTTGATTGTTTTAGTTTTCTTTTAATTCTTAATAAATGGTTTGGCTGCAACACCAAGATCAGAATTGATAACACAAATATATTTCCCTGCAGGCAACTCTTCAATTCCTAATTTAAGCTCATGTTTTCCTTTATCATATGACAAAGTTTTAAATTGCTTAACCATTTTTCCATTGATGT
>PKSZ01000071.1 GCA_002869425.1 Marinilabiliales bacterium | reverse complement strand
TGCAATCTCCAATGGTGAAATTGTCTATAGAAATCATTCTGGTGATTATAAAGAAGCATGGCGTGTAGAAGGAGCCAAACATGGTGAAGATGGAGTTCCTCAAACACTGGGCACCGAAAAATATCTTGAAATCCTGAATAATTTCATTATCCGCCCATAATTTTGATCAAAAACGAAAAAACACTTGCACTTACCTTAACCATAACCTCTATGGTTATTTGGGGAATTTCTTATGTTTGGTTGAAAGAAATTTATGAATACATCAGCCCTTTTACAACCGTTTGCATCAGGGTGTTTATAGCAACCATTTTTCTCACTACTATTTCATTAGTACTTAAGAGACTAAGAAAAATTAACAAAAAGGATTTTGTCTTTTTTGCCCTAATGGGCATACTAGATCCGCTGGGCTACTTTTTACTGGAAGGCTATGGAATTCAAAATAGTACTCCAACAATAGCTGCTGTAGTTATAAGTATGATTCCTGTATTTCTGCCTCTTGCAGCATACTTTTTCCTTAAAGAAAAGTTAAGTCTTATGAATATTGCAGGCATTGTAATTTCGTTTATTGGTGTTCTGCTTGTTATTGTTAAAGATGATTTCACACTGGCAGGTTCAATTCTTGGAATTACTTTATTATTTATGGCCGTATTATGCTCTGTAGTTTACAATATTCTATTAAAAAAACTCCTGGAAAGGTATAATATTTTCACTATCATTACTGTACTCAATATTATCAGCACAATATATTTCATTCCTCTTTTCTTTATTTTTGGATACAAGGATTTTATTCAAATTCAACCCGACACAAGATTTGTAAGCTATATTTTGCTGTTATCTCTGTTTGCCTCGACCCTAGCTTTTCTCTTTTATGCAAAAGGCGTTCAGGTACTCGGTGCAAGTATGACAAATGTTTTTGCAAATCTCATTCCTGTTGTTACCGCCCTTTTTTCATGGATAATGATGGTAGAGAATATTTCTGCACGAATGACAGTAGGTATATTCACCGTTGTAATTGGTCTATTCATTGCTCAGGTTAAGTTTAGAGCATTCGCAAACCGATATGGCAGAATATGGGGAAAACTACCTAAGGATTAACCAATAAATCTGGATTTGTGAAAAATATTTTGCTACTTTTGATGTACTAATTTCTAGTAATTATTAGTGCGCTACTAACCATATTATTCTCTCTATTCTTAATAAATCCACCGGGGAATGACATCCCTGATGATAAGGGTTTTATTGATGAAATACCTTTTATTTTTGAGGACAACTGGATACTGGTAAAAACCAGTATAAATAATTCTGAACCGGTTAACCTAATATTTGATACTGGTGCCAATGTTACATTACTTGATGATGATTTTGCAAATAAAATAAGCTTTACAGGAAAAGACTCTGTAGATCTATCCAGTAATCTAGGAACCAGCAAGTTGCTTCTTTACGAATCCAATCAAATCCTGGTAAACAATACAATACTGGATTCTGCCAATATTCTTGTAACTGATCTGGACTCAATGAACCTCTTCCACGATTTTGATATTGCAGGTTTCTTAGGTACAGATTTAATTCTGAATAATATTCTATCCATCAACTACAATACCTATACACTGGAAATAAAAAACCAATACAAACCTAGCTCAAAGGATTGTATATTAAATATTAATAGATTAGAAGACGGCTTTCTACATTCTTTGCCTTTTGTTCGTTTAACATCTTCGATTAAAGGTAATACCGAATTAAACGGACTCTTCCTTTTTGATACGGGTGCAGCCGCCACCATTGTTTTCTCAAGTCATGTAAGCCGTATGATTAAACCCGTAACGCTTTTTAGCAAATCCACTAAAATAATGGGGATGGGCGCTTCCAAGTCTGGATTTATTAACCTTGCGCAGATTGATGCAATTAAAATTCAAAACAAAAATTTTGATTCAATACCTGCCAGCTTTTCAAATGCTACAGCAGGAATTCTCTCTGCACCAGAACACAATGGAATTCTTGGTAATGAAATAATCAAACGATTTTATTGTACTCTGGATATGACAAATGGAAAAATTTATCTTAGCCCTAATAAATTATATAACAATCAATTTACAGTTAACTGCTCAGGACTTCAAGTAAGATATGAAAGCCTCAAAAAAGAAAACATAATCATACACTATATAGCAGAAAAATCACCAGCAGCAGATTCAGGTCTTTTAAAAAACGATCGGATTATTTTCGTTAATGGTAAAAAGATCAACACATTAAAAGAAATCCGACAAATTCTTTCTGAACCCAACAAGGAAATTAGCATAGAAATTATTCGTAATGGAAACAAACATACTGTTACCTTTACAACAGAAAAACCAATTTAAACATGGGAAAAATACAAATAGTAAAAGGAGATATTACAGATTTAAAAGTTGATGCAATTGTCAATGCTGCTAATTCATCTTTACTGGGTGGTGGAGGTGTGGATGGCGCTATTCATGAGGCTGCAGGACCAGAACTACTGGATGAATGTAAAACATTAAACGGTTGTAATACAGGTGAAGCAAAAATTACCAAAGCCTATAATTTGCCTGCAAATAATATTATTCACACAGTTGGCCCGGTATGGCATGGAGGAGAAAAAAATGAACGAGATCTTTTAACGAATTGCTATAAGAATTCATTAACTCTGGCCTTAGAACACAATATACAAAGTATTGCTTTTCCAAACATCAGTACAGGAGTTTATAGGTTTCCCAAAGTACTTGCTGCAAGAATTGCATACAGGACTGTTTCTTCTTTTCTGGAAAAAAACAACAAACCGAATGATGTAATTTTTGTTGTATTTGACGATGAAAACTATTCAATCTATAAGAAAATTGAAGAAAAAGGTTTGTAATACTTTATCGAACTAAGCATTCTACAAGATACAGGATGAAGAAAATAAAGGAAGTTGGCAGTTACCTTTCATTGGTTAAATTCAGCCATACAGTTTTTGCTATGCCTTTTGCTTTTATTGGGTATTTCATGGCTGTCAATCAACAAGATAAATTTGAATGGAAAATATTAATATACGTTGTACTATGTATGATGTTTTCCAGAAATGCAGCTATGGCATTTAACGGTTTTATT
>PKSZ01000306.1 GCA_002869425.1 Marinilabiliales bacterium | reverse complement strand
GATCAGGAGTTTTCACTTACTACCAATATTAAAAACCCTATTGGAGAAATGCAAGTTGACGGTAGTAAGGAAAACAGTCTGTTCTACGATTATCAAAAGTTTTCATTTAAAGCGCACCTTGAGGAAGATAAATTAAAGAAGCGTTACCAGCAGTGTAGAACCAGGGACAGTCTTATTTTTTATGCTTCACGATTAAGGATGCTGCAAAATCAGGTTGAAGTCACTCGTAAATCTTTAATTGATGACAACCCAGACTTGTTCTTCCCTAAAGTTGTTTCAGCTATGATGCAACCAACAGTTCCTGCAAGTATTCAAGATTCTCTGGATATGTATTTTTATTACAAAAAGCACTTTTTTGATAGCTTTGATTTTTCAGATGAAAGATTGCTAAGAACCAGTATATTAAAAAAAAAACTAGAGGTTTACTTTCAAAAAGTAGCATATAACGATAAGGACTCACTAATTTCCGATGTTGATAATATTTTGGATAAGGCAAAGGCTGATTCCGCTATGTTCAGGTATTCTTCAATGTTTATTTTGAAACTTTTCGACTTTTCATGGGGCCCCAATGCAGATGAAACATTTATTCATATTGTTGAAAAATATTTCATTGAGAACAATACATACTGGCAGGATAGTGTATTTATTCATCGACTGGAAACCAGAATTAACGAAATAAAGCCTACGCTATTGGGAAATCCAGGCCCGGATTTAAGATTAGAAAATAACCTCGGGGAAATCATTTCTCTTTATCAAATTGAAAGTGATTTTACTGTTTTGTTATTTTGGGATACCGATTGTGACCATTGCAAAAAGGCAATTCCCATGCTCAGCGAAGCAACAAAAGACTTTGACAACAAGGAAGTAACCATTGCTGCAATATACATAGGCAAAGAAAAACTGGAATGGCTTCAATCTATTGAACATAGTCAAACTCAACACTGGTTAAATGTATGGGATCCGGAAAAGAACAGCCATTGTGAAGAGTTATACGATGTCTTCAGAACACCGGAGATCTACATTCTAAACAAAAAACATCAAATAGTAGCCAGACGTATTGAACCTGAAAATTTGATTACATCCATTAATGTATTATTGAACCATCATTAATTTGAAAAGTGTAAAACATATCTTTATTTTCTCTATGCTTGTTCTGCCTATGCTCTTAAATGCACAGGTATACAATTTTAGAAACTATACAATAAGGGATGGTTTTCCGCAATCAAATTCCAGTCACCTGTCTTTTGATAAAAAAGGCTATTTATGGACTATTACACAAAAAGGGCTTGTACGATTCGATGGTATACATTTCAAACTTTTTAATATAAAAGACAGTCTCCCCTCTAAGCTTATTAAAGAATATTATCAGTGCGATAATGGTACTTTTTATCTGATAACTGAAAAAGGCTTATCCAAATGGAAGCCCGAAAAATTATATTACACTTTAAATATCCCGGAGTACAATCTATCTTCAATATATTGTTTTCACTACCACAACAACCAAGTTTACGCAGGTGGAAAAAAAGGCTTATTTATCATTGAAAAAGACTCCTTGCGGCACATTGAAACTAGCAACGGAATTATTATCAGGAATATATTAACGTATAAAGGGGAGCTATTAATACAAAGCAATAAAGCATTATATGCATATCAGGATAATAGTCTTATTAAGACTGAAATAAACTTACCGGACACTGTGAGCATTAAGGATATTGCTATCGATAAAAGCAACAATATCTGGCTGGCAAGCAATTTGGGTTTAATAAAAATATCAAACAAAGATTATGAAATTTACAATATAAGTGATGGTTTAATAGACAATGAGTTAGAGAGCATATGCATAGACTCCATGGGAATTGTTTGGTATGGATCAGAAGGAAGGGGAATTGGAAGCTATGATGGTGAAAAAATCATTTCCTATAAACAGGAAAATGGTTTCTCAAATACATCCGTACTTGATCTTGCCATTGATCATGAAGGGAACTTATGGGTTGGTGGCAGAACAGGACTTACTACTTTAAAGCATAACGATCCCTTTATTCATTATAATAAAATCAACAATAACGATAATACAATTATCCTGGGGATGATGCAAACAGAAGACTCCACAATCTGGATGGCAACATATGGATCTGGCATTGTAGGTTTGAAAAACGGACAATTCACAAACTTATATTCTGATTTTCCTGACAATCGCTTTTTTGATATCGTTAAGGTGGAAGATAAAATTTACCTTGCATCTGCCAGTCATGGTGTATTGATTTATAATACAAAAAAACAGGAAATTGAAACTGAAATTGCTCCGCATAAAAATCTTCGTGTATTCTGTCTGCTAAAAGATGATTCTTGCGTATGGGCAGGAACCAGTGGTGCTGGATTGCTGAAAATAACTATGAATGACTATCAACAATATTCAACAAAAGATGGTCTTACCTCCGACAGGGTAATGTCTTTATGTAAAGACACCAGCAATACTTTATGGATCGGAACTGTTGGTGGAGGTGTTTGCAAACTGGATGATGGTGAAATTTCATCATATACAAAGGAAGATGGACTTGAACCCAACTATATTAGAAGCATAGCATCAGATAATAATGGCAGAATATGGTTTGGAAGTGCTACGCATGGCATTTTCTCTATTGTAAAGAATGATGATTCTGTAAATTATGAATTTATCAATCCGGAGAAAGGATTAAGTAGTGAAAATGTTTACCTGATGATATTCGATAATCAGGATAGATTATGGGTGGGAACAGAAAAAGGTGTCGATAGGATTGATTTTCAAAAAGATAAATATAACATTAAGCAATTTTCTAAAGATGAAGGGTTTGTCAATATGGAAACCAATATCAACGGGGCATTGCTTGATTTCAGCAGTAATATATGGTTTTCCACAACCAATGGAATCAGCATATACAGAAATGGCTATCCAGAAAGAAATACTTATAGTCCGCGAACATTTCTTAATGGGATATTACTTTTTCATGAACAACCCGATTGGCAAAAACTGGGATTTCTGCTAAAAGATAATCTACCGGTTAACCTTGAGTTAAAACACAACAATAACCACTTGACATTTGAATTTATTGGTATCAGTCTAACTGCTC
>PKSZ01000738.1 GCA_002869425.1 Marinilabiliales bacterium | reverse complement strand
CAGTAATGATATAGGAATTATCTCCTTTCAGAATTGCTTCAATCAGACGCTTGTTTGTTGGTTCATCTTCAACAACCAGAATGGTTTTATTTTTCCATTGCGGAGATGTACTTTTTTTGATGCCTGAAGTATTTTTATGTTTTTCTTCTTTGGTTGCGTAAGGAATGGTGAAAAAGAAAGTTGATCCTTTTCCTTCTTCCGAATTAAGCCAAATTTTTCCACCTAAAAGTTTGACTAAGTTTTCAGAAATTGCAAGACCTAAGCCAGTACCCCCTACATTTTTGGTTGGGGTTTCGTTTACTTGCCTGAATCTTTCAAAGATGGTTCGTTGTTTATCCTTGGGAATTCCAATACCAGTATCTTTAACATAGAATAGAATATTCTTCCTGTTTTCTATAGTATATCCAAAATCTATGTAGCCATTATCTGTAAATTTCAGGGCATTGCCAATAAGGTTGGTAAGTATTTGCCTGAGCCTGTATGGATCTGTAATGATATATTCATCAACAAAGCTATTTACAACATTCAGATTGATGGATACCATATTTTTATTCAGATTTGCTTTTTCTTCTTCAAATAGGCTATGGATTTCCTGAAGAAGCTGAATGAGGTCAAAATTTGAATTGCTAATTTTCAATTGTCCCGATTCTATTTTCGAGATATCTATTATGTCACCGATAAGGTTGAGTAGTACTTTTGAACTATTTTTAATGTATTGAATGTATTCTCGGGTTTGTTCCTGATTATTTTCAGGATCGGCAAGTAACTCTGCAAATCCCACGATGCCATTCATTGGTGTGCGAATTTCATGGGACATGTTTTCCAGAAATGCGGTTTTTAGTTTATCAGACTGGATTGCTTTTCTTCTTGCTTCTACAATCCTATCTTCATTTTCTTTACGGGCAATAGCAATTACGTATAAATCGGCCAGACGTTCAACAATGGCAATATCTTTCTCTACATATCTGCCGTTTTTGTTAGCCAGAGCAATTTCGCCCACAAGTTCTTCATTGAGTTTTGCAGGAACCGCCAGGAAGTTATGCATCCTAAAGTGATCTGTATTCGTTTTTAATCCAGCGTGATGTTTTTCAGGAGCATTGGTGTAGAATGGTTTTTTCTTGTTCAAAGCATATCCCAAAAGGCCAACATATTTTCCTTCTTTTTTATTGAATATTAGCGACTTGTTGGGATTGTGATTATTGGAAGGTGAGAGTGCCAGAACAATATTATCCTCGTTTTTAGTATTGATAATAGTAACCATGCCGTAAGAGCTTTCTGTTGTAATTTTGGCATACTCCATTACTTTTTCTGCAATGGCTTCCAGGCTGAGATCAGGACTAAGGAGTGCTTTTGAGAGTTCAGCCAAAGCTTCGTTCACATTGTTTTCTATTTTTAATGCCTGTTCTTCTTTTTTTCTTTTGCTAATATCCGTCATAAAGCTTAGGATTGCTGGACGTTCTTCCCAGCTAATCATCACGGAATTAATAAGCATCCATTTTATTTCTCCAAATTTATCAATGATTCTGAACTCGTAACTGTTTTCAACTTTTTCTCCTTTTAACCTTCGCATATGCCTGTCTGCAACCATATTTCTGTCGTCTGGATGGATGAATTCCAGGAATGATTTTTTTTGGATATCTTCTTTGCTCTTGTTTATTATTTTAATGGATTTGTCATTGTAAAAACGAAACTGTCCATCCTGAATGATAAAGATGGCTTCGTTTGCATTTTCCACAATGTCAAAATATTTTTGTTCACTTTTTTCGAGTGCTTTAACAGTATTTTGATAATCGGTAATATCCTGAAAGAATCCAACACTACATTCTTTGTTGTCGATTACTTGTTTTGAGCTACTAATGTTTGCGTATATTATATCGCCATTTTTTGTTTTACAGGGAACATTGTAGGCGATGTTATTATCATTATTTTCAAGTTTATCAAATTCATTCAGTACAGAATCCATTTTTTCTTCAGGATGGATATTTTCAATGGTTAGGCTCAATAGTTCCTCTTCACTATAATTTAGCATTTTACAAATTGCAGGGTTGCAGTATATAAATTTTTTACTTCTGGTTTCAGCAACCAAGACACCACCTGCAGCTCCATCAAGAAGCGTTTGGTATCTTTTTTCAGAATCACGTAGAGCATCTTCAGCCTTTTTACGTTCTGTAATATCGAATCCGGTTCCTAAAATGGCTGGTTTTCCATTGTATTCGATAATTGATGTAGAATAGTCGAACCAAAGAGGACCTTTTTGTTTGTTTAGTATTTTGAATTCGTATCGTGAAGGGACATCTTTTCCCTCTTGTCTTGCCAGACCTCTTTCTTTAATTAAAGGAATGAAATCAGGATGGACAACATCCCAGAATTTTAACTTTTTAATTTTACTGAAATCCATGCCAACCATTTCTTCACCCGCTTTGTTCATATAAACAAAGTGTTCACCCTGAATGATAAAAATTGCAGATTTGGCAACAGTTGCAAGTGTTCTGAATTTGTTTTCGCTTTTTTCCAGTGTCTCTTTTGTGACTTTTTTTTCCCATGATTCCAGATGCAGAGATATGATATCAGAAACAGATGCAATATAGTTTTGTTCTTCACTAGTCCATTTGTTAACTTCATTTATAGCTTCGCAGCAGAATACTCCGATTACTTCTCCATTGTGTCTTATTGGTGAATCTATCAATGAATAAATATTGGAAGATTTGAAGTAAGATTCAGATAATTCTTTCGTATAAGGATGTGTTTGTGCCTCATTGGCAACTATTATCCTGTTATTTTCCAGGGCTTTAAAATAGATGGGGTACTTATTTACATCTAAAGTTTGGCCATGCTTATGACTATCAGAACTTGCAATGTATTGGTTTTTACAACACAAGATTTTGTTGTTTTTTTCGTATAGCCAAATGGATACTCTTTCTTTATTTATTGTTCTGGCTGTATTTGTAGAAATTATTGAGAATAATTCTTTCAGAGAGCTATATTCAGCTCTGGTTAAATCTAAAAGTGAAATTTGAAAATCCAGTGTTTTTTGTGATTTTCTAAGCAGTTCCTTTTCTTCTTGCTTTTTTGCGGTTACATCTCTGAAGAACCATACCCTGCCCAAGTATNTTTGTTGTTACTGGAAATAGGAGAGGAGTAACGTTCAAAAATACGACCATTTTTCAAGTGCAATGTAGAATTATCTAGGTGATCAGGATTTGCATATATTTTTTCAAGATCAGACAGAAAGTTTTTAGGTTCTTCTAAGGATTTACTTGCATATTCGGATATTATCTTACTTTTTTTCTTTTCAATAACCTCCTTAGGGATTGACCACATTTCAAGAAAGCGTTCGTTGTAACTCAGGATGTTTCGATTTTCATCCATAATCAATATTCCATCCAGGGAAGCTTCAGATTGAGCATTGAGAATTGAGTTAAACCTAACAAGTTCTTCCTCTGTCCTTTTTCTATTTGTAATATTTCTAACGATAGAAATAACCGATGAATTGAATGCATTTTTTTTACC
>PKSZ01000703.1 GCA_002869425.1 Marinilabiliales bacterium | reverse complement strand
CCATAAGAAGGTGTATAATAGCCATAATAATAATCCAGACTTGCATCCATAGTATCACCAGCATCATACTCATATAGGTAACAATCACCTGGATTGAATTGCCATGCAGCAGCAAAATGATTTGTATCTATACAGGTGATTTTAGCCCAGGGTGCCATGCCTCCTGTTGTAAGCTATATGATATAATCATTATTTCCATTACCGTCTATATCAATTGATATGCTTTGATCAACATATATCACATTATCAATTTGGGTTGTAATTAGTCCTTGAGCATTTACAATAAAACAGGTTTGAACCAGAATCAAAAAGAGGACAAAGCTTTTTAATAAGTTTTTTAACGTTTTCATAAAAAATGGATTATGGGTTCAAAATTAATTCATAGGGTAGACAAGTGGTATTGATAAAAAGATGCCTCATTCATTTGTTATTATGTTATAAATTGTTAAAGATGCTGATGTTGAATGATTTGTGGTCAAAAGCCATTCTTGAATAAACAAAAAAATAGTACTATCTTTATGAGCCAATTTTATATTAACTAAAAGCAAAAAGTTATGCATTTCGAATTCACCGAAGAACAATTAATGATAAAGCAAGCTGCACGTGATTATGCTCAGCGCGAACTTATAAAAGATGTAATCGAAAGAGATGAAAAAGCTATTTTTCCGGAACATCATATAAAAGCTTTGGCAGAGCTTGGTTTTATGGGTATGTTGGTAGATCCAAAATATGATGGTGGAGGTATGGATACCATTTCATATGTACTTGCTATGGAAGAGATATCTAAAATTGATTCCAGTGTAGCAGTTGTAATGTCTGTGAATAATTCGTTGGTTTGTTATGGATTGGAAAAATATGGAACAGAAGATCAAAAAGAAAAATATTTGAAACCTCTTGCCAGGGGAGAAGTTATAGGTGCATTTTTATTATCAGAACCAGAAGCAGGTTCTGATGCAACTTCTCAGAGAACAACAGCAGAAGATAAGGGAGATCATTATTTGTTAAATGGAACC
The DNA here is from genome assembly GCA_002869425.1 of Marinilabiliales bacterium. Lineage (GTDB taxonomy): Bacteria > Bacteroidota > Bacteroidia > Bacteroidales > BM523 > BM523. The sequence continues at coordinate 18,744 of PKSZ01000703.1, read as the reverse complement.
AAAAACTGGATAACCAATGCCAATTCAGCTTCTACTTATATTGTTATAGCACAAACACATCCGGATAAAAAGCACAAAGGAATTAATGCTTTTATTGTAGATAAAGATACCCCTGGAATTTCATTGGGGCCACATGAGAAGAAAATGGGAATGAGAAGCTCGGATACGCATTCAGTGATGTTTACAGATGTGAAGGTTCCGAAAGAGAACAGGATTGGTGAAGATGGTTTTGGATTTAAATTTGCCATGAAAGTGTTGGAAGGTGGAAGAATTGGTATTGCATCACAGGCAATGGGAATAGCAAGTGGAGCTTTGGAAAGAGCTGTTCAGTACAGCAAGGAAAGAAAAGCATTTGGAACAGAAATATCGAACCACCAGGCCATAGCATTTAAATTGGCAGATATGGCGGTAAGAGTTGATGCATCAAGGTATTTTTGTTTGTATGCAGCTTGGTTGAAAGACAATCATCAACCTTATGGAACCGCAAGTGCAAAAGCTAAATTGTATGCAGCTGATTCTGCTATGTTTGTTACAACTGAAGCTGTACAGATACATGGTGGCTATGGATATGTTTCTGAATATCATGTAGAAAGATTAATGAGGGAAGCTAAGCTTACCCAGATTTATGAGGGAACATCAGAAATTCAGAAAATTGTAATTTCCAGAGATTTATTGAAATAGTAATTATTAAAAACGAAATAGAAATGAAGATTTTAGTTTGTATGAGTAATGTACCTGATACAACAACAAAGATCAGGTTTAAAGAGGACAACACTAAATTTGATGATGCAGGCGTACAGTGGATTATCAATCCTTGGGATGAGCTTGCATTAACCAGGGCACTTGAATTAAAAGAGGCTTCAGGAGGATCGATTAGCAGCATTACGGTTGCATGTGTTGGAGAAGCTACAACTGAGCCAACAATCAGGAAAGCATTGGCAATTGGTGCTGATGATGCAATTAGGGTAAATGCAGTTGCACAGGATTCTTATTTTGTTGCTGCACAATTGGCAGAAGTAGTTAAGCAGGGATCATATGATATTGTTTTATGTGGTATTGAATCTAGCGATTATAATAATTCAGCAGTAGGAGGAATGTTGGCAGAATTTATCGATGTACCTTCAGTTTCTTCAGTTTCAGCACTAAATATCGATAATGGAACAGTTTCAGTTAACCGTGAAATTGATGGTGGAAAAGAAACATTAGAGGTTAAATTACCATTTGTAGCTGTTGTTCAGAAAGGAATTGCTATCGATCCAAGAATTCCAAATATGAGAGGAATAATGATGGCAAGAAAAAAGCCTTTGACTGTTGTAGAACCAGTTGATGCTGATGTTTTGGTGGAATACGAAGAATAGACGCAGCCACCGGCAAAAGCAGCATGTAAAATGGTTGATGCAGAAAATGTTGGAGAATTGGTTGATTTACTTCATACAGAAGCAAAAGTTTTATAATCGAAAAAAGAAAAATTATGTCAGTATTAGTATATACAGAAAACTGGGAAGGAAAATTTAAGAAATTGTCCTTCGAATTGGTCTCATATGGTTATGAATTGGCACAAAAAACAGGAGGAAGCTTAACTGTTTTATCTATAGGAAATGTAGCTGAAGAAGAATTGAAAAAACTGGGTCAATATGGTGCAACTAAGGTTGTTGCTGTAAATGATGATAAAGTAAAATCATTAGAAAATCAAGCTTATACATCAGTAATAGAGCAGGTTGCAAAGAAAGAGGCCAGCAAGATTGTTATTTTTGCAAACAATTTTGCAGGAAAAGCTGTTGCTCCAAGGGTTTCTGTTAAATTGAAAGCAGGTCTTGCATCTTCTGTGGTTGGATTGCCTATTTCTTATGAGCCATTTAAGGTAAGCAAAAGAGTTTTCAATGGTAATGCATTTTCTAATATTACTGTTAAAAGTGATGTGAAGATTGTTACATTGCTTCAGAACTCGTATGGAATATTTGAAAATCCCGTTGAAACAGCAATTGAAAATTACAATGCAGAGCTTGAAGATAGTTATGGAACCAAGGTTACATCAGTAGATAAAATTACGGGTAAGGTAATTTTAACAGATGCAGAAATTGTTGTCTCTGCTGGTAGAGGAATGAAAGGACCAGAGAATTGGACTACTATTGAAGAATTGGCTGACGTTCTAGGCGCTGCTACAGCATGTTCAAGGCCAGTCTCTGATGAAGGCTGGAGACCTCATAGCGAGCATGTTGGTCAAACAGGAAAAATCATTGCTCCTGATTTGTATTTTGCTATCGGTATTTCTGGGGCTATACAGCATCTTGGAGGAATAAGTGGTTCAAAGTGTATCGTTGCAATTAATCGCGATCCGGAAGCACCTATTTTTGAAGCTGCTGATTATGGTATTGTGGGATATGCTTTTAAAGTATTGCCAGAGCTATTGGGTGCAGTTAAAGAACTGAAAAACTCTTAAGAAGAATTATTTGATAAAAAAAAGAGCGACCGTCAGTCGCTCTTTTTTTATTGGGATTAAATTTCTTCTGTTTCAACAATTTTTGCCAATATCTCAGCGTAAGGAATAACCAAGTACTTCTTATCATCCAATTCTACTTCAGTACCCGCATATTCTTTGAAAAACACGGTATCACCAACGGAGATTTCTGAATCATCTATATTGGAAACGGCTACTACCTTTGCAAATTTCTCTTTTTGAGAAACTGTATCAGGGATGATGATTCCTGAAGATGTTTGTTTTTCTTTCTTTTCTTCTGTAATGTCAAGTACAACATGTTGATTGATTGGGGTTAATTCTCTCATTTTTTATCCTCCAGATTTATTGATTATTCGTTTATTTCTAATAATTGATTGATTCTTTCACGGTTGAAACCAATAATCATTTGTCCATTGATTTCTGTTTGTGGTACTCCCTGTTGACCACTTTTTCTTACCATTTCTTCTGCCATTAGCTGGTTGGTTGCTACATTAACTTCCCTGTATTTAATATTATGACTGTTCAGGTAGTTTTTAAGGGTAGTACACCAGGAGCAGGTTGGTGTGGTATACACGGTAACTCTTTTAACTGGTTTTTTATCTGACCCTGATGCTTTAAAGGCCTTGTTCTCGAATAAGTTAATTATGTAATTTTTATCATTACATCCTTTCACTACGTTTTTTAAATTACCTTCTTCAAATTCAAGAAGGGAAGGAGCCGATTTTATATCATACTCTGTATGGATATCTCTTACATTTGCAACATCTGTTACATATACCTTTATATTACTTACCTCTTTTTCAGCTTCTTCAATATTTTTATATGCACAATTGCTTGCATCTGAGCCACTTTTATACAGGAGCAGATACAAATCTTTCTCTTTGCTCAATGCTGTTTTTAATTCCTGAAGTGAATGTATCTTTATCATACTTTTTATATTAATATAGTGAAATATTTACATGCGTACATAATCATATTTCATGCCAATTATGAGCGTCAGATAAAATCTGACAAATTGACGTTTTTTTGTCAGTAAAATTCTTTTCGTTATTATAATTCCAATGATTCAGCAATGAGTTCTGCAAGATCTTTAACCTGTTTGTTTTCTTCCTTATTTTTGTATTTCAGACCATCAGTCATCATTACCATACAATAGGGACAAGCAGTTGCAATAATATCTGGATTAACTGATAGTACATCTTCTATTCTTTCGATAAATACTTCTTTATCGCCTTTTTCAGCTTCTTTAAACATTTGCCCACCACCTGCGCCGCAGCATAAGGCAAAGCTTCTGTTTCGAACCATTTCTATCAATTTTCCTCCTGTTGAAGAAATTACTTTTCGTGGCTCATCATATATGTCATTGATTCTGCCAAGATAACACGGGTCGTGGTACGTTATTGTTTTTCCGCTGAATAATTTTCCTGGGATGAGCTTTCCTTTATTTATTAAGTCAAGCAAAAACTGAGAATGATGTATTACTTCAAATTCAGCACCAAAATCAGGATATTCATGTTTGAATGTATTGTAAACATGAGGATCACATGTTATAATCTTTTTTATTTCATATGCTTTCAGTAACTCTATATTAGTAAGAGCCTGCATTTGAAATAGCATTTCATTTCCTGCTCTTCTTGCAACATCGCCACTTGAAGATTCTTCTGTACCTAAAATGGCGTAGTTGATATCCAGATATGTAAGTATTTTTGCAAAAGCCTGGGATACTTTTTTATACCGGTCGTCAAAAGCTCCTGCGCTACCAACCCACCATAAAAAATCTGGCTTTTTACCTTCAGCCATTAAAGAGGCCATTACAGGAACAGTAACTTTTTGTTTGTTGTTTTCCATGATTTTTTATTTAGTTGGTTTTTCATTCATATATAAATCCTGTGTCCATAAAATTCTGTCTTCAGGTGAAAACTGCCAGGGCGCTCCATTGTTTTCAATATTTGTAAAAACAGCATTTAATTCGGCCGGAGCAGCTGATTCTTCAAGTACAAGATATCTTCTCATATCAACAATCAAAGATGGATGGTTTATATTCAGAGGACATTCTTTTGCACAAGCATTACAAGTTGTACAGGCCCATAGTTCTTCTTCTGCAATATAGTCGCGTAAAAGACTTTTTTGATCGTTGTAATCTTTGTTTTTTAATAACTCGGGTCCTTTTTCTTTCATCCGGGCTCTTAAATCAACAAAAACCTTCCTTGGACTTAATTTTTTCCCTGTTTGATTGGCAGGACATACAGATGTACATCTTCCACATTGTGTGCAGGTTAGAGAGTCAAGATAATTTTTCCAGTCTGTATCCTCCGCATCCATGACGCCAAATCTTTCTATTGTTTCTTCCTCATTTTCGGCTGGTGCTGCAAAGGCTGCATTGGGATCCATCATCAGTTCAACTTCTTTCTTTATGGATTCCATTGTTCTGATTTTTCCAAGAGGTTCAAGTCTGGATAGAAACACATTTGGTATCGACATAAATACATGAAAATGCTTTGAATAAGGTAGAATATTGGCAAATAGAAAAACCAAACCAATGTGTACCCACCAGTTTGTTTCATGGATAATGTGTAATGTAGTCGGATCGTTGGCTGAGATTAACGGTGCAAGAAAGGTACTTATGGGATAAATACCCACATATTGATCTGAAACAAGCGCCAGATAGGCTGAATTCATACCCAGTAAGCTTACCATTAGTAGGAAAATGATAGAAAGAGCAAGATTGGCATCCTGTTTTGATTTTTTCTTCAACTCGGCTCCCTGGAATCGCTTTATCTTCATGAAAACTCTTCTGAAAAGGAAAACCAGTATAGCAATGGCAATGAGCAATGCAAAAATATCACCTGATGCCATAAAAATATCGTAAATAACGCCCAATGAGGAAAGGCTCCTTTCACTACCTGAAATCCCATCAATAACCATTTCAATACTCCCAAACAGAATTACACAAAAGCCCCAGAAAACTAAAGCATGTAGAAATCCTATGATAGGCTTTCTGAATATTTTGGATTGGAAAAATGCCACATTTAAGGTGATCCCAATTCTTTTTCCCAGGTGATCAATTTTAAATTTTCCTTTTGTGAGTTTGAAAAAACGTAAAATTCTTAAAAAAGAATACGCAAACACAACAATGGTCAATACCAAAATAATAATGAAAACAATCTGTTTTGTCATAATGAACTTGATCTGATTTTGTTGGCAATATTAAAAAATATTGTACGATCGAAAAAGTTATTTTCTATATTCTAAAAGCATATATTCGCATTCTTTTTAATTTGTATATGATATTTAAGTACCTTTGTAATATAACAACTTGAGGATGAAACAAATTCTGCTAATTTTTATTGCAATTGTTTATTCAAACATTTCTTTTGCTCAGTTTGAGGAAGAAAAACCAAAGAAGGAGACTGCTATTGATTGGGATAGAGTAAGAATAGGTGGTGATTTTTGGTTTAGCTTTGGCGATGTAAAGCAATTTAAATGTTCTCCCAAAATTGGCTATCAATTAACTGATCGTTTTGTTCCGGGAATTGGAATAAATTATGAATATTATCAGGAAGACCTGAAATACTATGACATGTATACCGGTGCAGTAAGTTTGTACAAGTTCAAGACCAATATTTATGGTGCAAGTATTCTTGCTTCTTATACACTGGTTGAAGATTTGTATGAAATCGTAAAACTGGAATTGGGCAGCCTTATCGCTTACACAGAGTATAGTTTTATAAATGTCGATACTTATAATCAAACTCCGTCAGGATATTATTCATCGGGAAAACAATGGGTTGATTGTCTTTGGTTTGGAGGGGGGCTAAACTTTCCTTTGTCCAAGAGATCTAATGTAAGTATTCTGGTTATTTGGGATTTAATACAAGATGTGAGAAGTCCTTATGCCAGTCCAAGTTTTCGTTTTAGTATTGGAATATGATAGCATTAGATAATCCATATGTATTAATCATTGCAGCATCCATAATTGTTATTGTTTCTTATGGATTTAACAGTTTGAACAGGGCTCGCAATATTCCAAGTGTTTTGTTATTGATTTTGTTTGGAATTCTTGTCCAGGTTGGGTTTAAAATAGCAGATATTAAAATACCTGATTTGTTTGGGATATTAGAAGTTCTGGGAATTGTAGGTTTGATAATGATTGTGTTGGAAGGTGCTTTAGATCTGGAATTGAAAAAAGAAAAATGGCCCATTATATGGAAATCTTTCTCAGTGGCACTGCTTGGATTGGCTTCCTGCATTTTTGCAATAGGTTATTTATTACAGTACCTCTTGAATATAGATTTGTTTACGGCTGTTTTATATGCAATACCAATTTCAATAGTAAGTAGCGCAATTGTAATTCCTAGTGTTTCAAATCTTAGTGAAAAGAAAAGGGAATTTATGATCTACGAGAGTACTTTCTCTGATATTATTGGGATTATGGTGTTTTATTTTTTACTGGGAAGCCTTGAAGCAGAAACGGCCAGTGAAATAAGTTGGTCCATCGTATCCAATGTCCTTATTACTGTTGGTATAAGTCTCGTAATTAGCTATAGTTTGATTTTTGTATTTCAAAATTTAACCTCTCAGATAAAGCTTTTTTTGTTGATTTCGGTGCTTCTTTTGTTGTATTCCGTTGGAAAAATGTTTCACCTTTCATCTTTGATTATCATACTAATATTTGGTCTGGTGTTGCATAATCATAAGGTTTTTTTCAAAGGTTTTCTTAAAAAATATAAGAAGGATATAGAAATTGTTTCCATGATAAAGAATTTTAAAATGGTAACAGCCGAAACTTCATTTATTGTACGTACATTTTTCTTTGTAATTTTCGGAATCACCATTACTTTATCTTCACTGATAGATTTTAAAGTGCTTTTGACGAGCCTTGCAATACTTGCAATTATTTTCGGATTACGTTTTGTATTGATAAAACTATTTCTTTGGAAGGATATTTTTCCCGAAGCCATAATTGCCCCCAGGGGATTGATTACCATATTGCTCTTTTTTGCTATACCTGAGGAATTCGTTATACAGGAGTTTGAATCCGGTATTCTTTTGTATATCATTTTGTTAAGTAGCCTGATAATGGCCATTGCAATGATAAAAAAATCGAGCAATAAAGTCAATGATGAGCTTGAACAGTTGATCGAGGAAGATACAACTACAAATAATTTGACAAACGACTGAGTTTATTAGACTAACAAGTTGTTGTTTAATTGATTTTCTCTTGCGTTTTTGCTAAATATGTAGCCTAAAAGTAAGGGCGTAAGCACTTAGTGAAAATTGATTTTATGAAAATAAAGAAGAATTCAAATGTTACCTTAATTTATTTATTAAGGTGTGATGGAGAAGCAGGAGAAGTAGTAGAACAAATTACTGAGAGCGATCCTCTGGAGTTTACGTATGGAAAGGATGAAATTCTGGATGCATTCGAGGAAAAACTGGAGGGTTTGGAGGAAGGTAGCGATTTCAATTTTCTATTAAATCATGTTGAAGCGTATGGTGAATTTAGCGCTGATGCTATTGTTGATTTACCGCTTGATATTTTTATGGTTAATGGAAAGCTCGATAAGAATATGCTTGAAATAGGAAATGAAGTTCCCATGAAAGATGATGATGGAAACGAATATGATGGAGTTATTCTTGAGGTAGGAGATTCGTATGTTCGAGTAGACTTTAATCATCCTTTAGCAGGTAAGGATTTATATTTTACTGGAAAAATTCTCTCAGTTAAATAATGTCTTTTTGAATTATAATTTTTGTATTTTTGGATATTATTAAAATATAAATTATGGACTCTCGAAGACATATACTAATTCCTATAGATTTTAGTGAACAGTCATTATTAGCATTGGAGCAGTCATATAGCATGGCTAGAATGACAAATTCTGAAATTACACTTCTTCATATTATTCTTGAAAATAACCCTTTCTGGGGTATTTTTAATGCTGAAGAAAAGGAGGAAGCAGTAGAAAAGTTTCATAAAAAACTACAGGACTTTGCAGAAGTAGTTTCCAAAAAATCAGGAATAAGAGTAAACACAATTGTTGAAAAGGGAAAATTGATCGATAAGATAATCGAAGTATCGGAGAGGATGAATACCCGATTTTTGATAGTTGGAACCATTGTTAAGGACAACTTTAAGGAAAAAATTATTGGAACCAATGCCAGTAAACTCGTAAGGGAGGCTAAATGTCCCCTGATAACTATTAAAGGAAATAAGACAACGGGAGATACAAAGAAAATTGTTTTACCTCTAGATTTGAGTAAAGAAACCAATCAGAAGGTTACTCAGGCAGTTCAGTTGGCCCGATATTTTAAATCAACAATTTATGTTGTATCTGTTGCCACTACAAAAGATTCACATTTGGTGGCAAGAATGACGTCACAAATGGAACAGGTGCGTAAGCATATCAATAAACAGGGTTTGGATTGTGAAACCGATTTTATCAAAGTAGGGGCAAGTAATGCTAGTGTGGCTAAGCAGCTCCAGGATTATGCATATGGTATTGACGCTGACCTCATGATTATAATGACACAGCAGGAAGACGCAATTAGTGAACATTTTGTTGGATCAACAGCAAAAGAAATAATTAACAATTCAGAAATACCTGTAATGAGTATTGCTCCGAAAAGTTAATGGAAGTGAAATAAAATTTGAATGCCGCATAATGTATTTTTTATGCGGCATTTTTTATAGGGTTGGTTAATTTTAAAGTCACTTGTATAACCTGATTAGGAGAAAAAACTAATGGAATTGAGATAAGGATTACTCTCCCTTGTCAATTTCAGTACCAAATGATTTGATTTGCTTGTTTTCTGAAGGACTTTCGATCTGTAGATCACCTCTGTTCAGAATCGAGAATTGATCAGCAGATCCGATAACTTTAAATTCTGTTCTCCTGTTTTTCGCTCTTCCTTCTTCGTTATCTGAACCATCTGGATTGGTGTTGTTAGCAATAGGTTGTGTTTCACCATAACCTTTGGCTAGAAGTCGCTCCTCTTCAATTCCTTTTTCAATCAGGTATTGCACAACACTTTCTGCTCTTTTCTGCGATAGTTTCTGGTTGTATTCATCATTCCCTTTGCTATCGGTATGTGAGCTAATTTCAACAATTAGTTCGGGATTATTTTCCAGCAAAAAGAATATGGTAGTATCTATGGTCGCTTTTGCTTCCTCGGTCAGATAAGATTTATCAAAAGGATAATAAATATTGTCTATCACAATGGCTTTCTTTGGAATTTTCTCAATGGTAAAATCCTGAACAAGCGTAGTACTTTCTTTTATTCCTTTGGTTGTTATTCTTGCCACATCGCTAAAATAACCATCTTTTTCAGCCATTAATTTGTAATTGTTTCCTTGTTCCAGCTCCAGATTATACTGTTCGTTACAATTGGTTGATGTGCTTGTAATGTAGTATGAATCAGTAGATTCATCATCTAAGAGGAAGAGCTTTACTCTTATTTTATCAAGTTTTTCTCTAAAAATAGCAGTGCTATCGTTAACGATTTCTACAAATCCTGTTGTGTCAGTTGGAATGGTATCGTTTTGATTATAGCTTTTCTTAACCAGTTCAAATACATTACCTACTACATTGATATTGATATATTTCTTCCATTTATAGGAGTATATATCATCGCAACAGGTCTTATGTCTGAGAGAATTTCCACCTTCTCTGTTGGAAATAAAGAAACCTATTTCCCTATTTTTCCCGGGAACAAGATGAAGGTCGTCCACATTTGAATTGAACGGATATCCCATGTTTTTTGGTTTTGACCAGGATGATCTTTCGCCGGTTGAATAGAAGATGTCAAGACCACCAAGACCTGGTAATCCATCTGAGCTGAAATACAAGCGTCGCAGATTCATATCAAAATAAGGAGAGAATTCATCACCCACAGTATTTATTTTACCTCCCAGATTTTTGATTTTTACAAATCCTCCTTTTCGTTTGTTATAAACACTATACCATATATCCATTCCTCCCCGTGTTCCCGGACGATCTGATACAAAATACAATATTTCTTTGTTTCTTTTAGCTTCCGTACCAACTGCTGGTTGTGTGGTTGTATATTGAGGATGATTGATGGGTTCAGGTAACTTTTCTGGTTCTAACCATTCACCATCTACAAGTTTGGTAACATATAGTTTGGATATGGTTTCGTTTTTCCAGTTTTTCTCCAGTTTTGTAAAGTAAAACCTTTTGCCATCCGGAGAAAATGCACCACCTCCAATATTATAATCATCAGAGTTAACAGGCAGTTCATTCCATTCTCCGCTATAGCGCCATTGATCGTCTTCTAGTTTTGCTTTATAAAATTTTCTTGTTTTGTGTTGGTATGCACTATCGTTTGGATCATAATATTCCAGTTTGTTTGTCCTGTATGATCCATAAGAAAAGCTTTTTGCATCCAGAGGTATTGGAGAAAATTCAATGTGAGCATAGTTTATAGAAGTATCAAGATGATTGATCAGAACATCTCTAGCAGAATCTATCCACTCTTTATACATTTCGTTGCCATCTATATTGCTATAAACAAGCTTTTTGAATTTTCTGGCATCCTTACCTGTTTTATATTTCTTTTTAAATTTTTGAAAATATTCTGTAGATTCATTAACCTGGCCGGTCATTTTTAGCATAAGTGCATAATAATAAAGACCTTTTACATATTTGGATTTATTTCCATCGTAAACTTCTTTGTATAAATCTCTTGCTCGCTCATAGTTTCTTGAGGTTCTATGTAGTTCAGCCAGTTCCCAGGTAACTTTTGATTTTGAAGGTTTGCGCTCATGCATTTCCTCATAATAGTCAATGGCTGAGTAAATATCCCCCATCATAATTGCATTTTTGGCAAATCCTTTGAGTTCCCAGTATTTAGCCTTGCCCATATCATCAATAGGCTGAGCACAGCCAGGCTTGATGTATATCAGGCAAATCAGTATCAATACTATGCTCGTCTGAAGTAATTTCATTATCAATATCTGTTACAAGGAACAGTTAGTTTATTCAATATTGTGCTGGCTGACTTATAAATTACAGATACTTCAAAAGCACCGCGGCCACTTGTTGCTGATTTTAACGTGGAAATATTTACATCATAACTTAGTCCAAATTCAAGGTGTTTAAAGCCTAGCCCAACCACAAAATATGTGGCATCGGCATTAAAGTTAAAATCGTTTCTGAAATATCCTCCTACAAATGCTTTCTGAATGCTTAAAGGGTTTGTAGGCAGATTCATTCCCAGATTTGTTCCAAGTATTAAGTCTGTTGCTTTCTTATGCCCCATATATAGAATATGTGGTCTTACAAAAATTGTCTCGTTTATATTTACCAAAGCTGATATATGTGCCACATTTCTTAGTGGAAGCTTATTTTCTGTTTCCAGAAAAGATTCTTTAGGGTAATTGATATGGTATGCTGAATAACCAATATGGGGTTTGATTCGTCCAAAGTTTCTGCTCCAGATTACGCCGGCATTGATATCTGCATAGGCAAGATTATCGTTATTGTTGGCTACATTATTGGGTAAGCTGCTGTTAAATGATCCTGAATTTCGATCCCATTGCGAAGGGAAAGTTAAGTTATCAATGTTGTAGGCCTTTAGAACAGGACCTCCCTGAATGCCAAAATGAAAGTTGTTTTCCTTAATTTTTTTATGATAGGCTAACGAAATGTATATCTTATTCACAGTTAATGCAGCATCTACTGAGTGATCATAAACGATATCAATACCACCACTGAATCGTTCAGTAAAGAGGAAAAACTGACGATCAAAACCAACAGAAATTGTCTGATATGGTACATCAATGGAACGCCATTGGTTTCTATATATATTTGAAAATCTCCAGTCGGCATCAAAATTACCTGTTTCTGCAGGATTTAATACCATAGGAGCAGCATAAAACTGAGAGAAGTGAATATCCTGAGCCCATGTTGCTGTTGAAATTAACAGGACAAGTATAAGACTAACAATGTATTTCAAGGTTTTATGAACCACAATGCCTTATTTTTTAAGGCAAATGTAAAGTTTTTTACATATTAAGCCTTATTTTCGCATCACAAATTGTGTTTTATGAGACTGTTTAAGTTAGTCATAACTTTCATTGTTATTCTTTTGGTGTGTGCAGCCCAAGGTCAGGTTACTGCTGATTTTCAGGCTAATGTAACTGAAGGTTGTGGTTCCATTCAGGTGCAGTTTATAAATAATAGCAATGGAACGGGAACACTGGAGTATTTGTGGACTTTTGGAAACGGTAATACTTCTACACAGCAGAATCCGGTTGCAACCTATTCTCAACCAGGTCAATATACAGTTTCATTAGAAGTAACCAATGGAACAGATACTGATGTAAAGGAGATCAATAATTACATTGTTGTTCATGCCAATCCTCAGTCTAATTTTGAATCAGTCTCAGATTTGCAGGGATGTTCTCCATTGGTGGTTGATTTTACGGATTTAACTGTACTAGGTGATGGATCAATAACTTCTTATATTTGGTCTTTTGGGGATGGTGCAGCTCCGGGAACAACACAAAATACAACACATACATATGTTACAAGTGGAATTTTTGATGTTTCGCTGATGGTAACTGATGCTTTTGGATGTACCAGCTATTTTGAGCAATCAGCATATGTTACAGTTGAAGATAAACCGGATGCAGAAATAATTGCAAGTCAGACTTCTTCATGTTATCCTCCTTTGGATGTAGATTTCACCAACGCATCAACAGGAACAAGTACATTGTCTTATGAATGGGATTTGGGAAATGGAGAAACTTCTACGGATATTAATACCAGCACAACTTACGATGCAATTGGCGTTTATAGTGTAAGCCTTGTTGCTACTGATCAAAATCAGTGTACAGATACAGCTTGGCTTGATATTGCTGTGTCTGAAGTTCATGCCGATTTTTCAGTGGGAGTGAACGATACTGTTTGTCCTGATATGAGTTATCAATTTGAAAATACAAGTTTAGGTGGATTAACTGCTGTTTGGAACTTTGGAGATTTTACTGCACAGTCTACTTCTTGGGAGCCCAATCATACATATACTGATCCTGGAGAATATAATGTAAGCCTTATTGTCTATTCAGATTCAAATTGTGTGGATACGATTGAAAAAATAGTTGTTGTTCAGGAGGTACAAGCGCAGTTTTCTATGAGTCAGGATGTTGGATGTGAAGTGCCCCTTGATATTAATTTAACAGACGAATCCATGAATGCTGCATCATATAGTTGGAATTTTGGTGATGGTTATACATCTGACGAACAAAATCCTACACATACATATACGGATGAAGGCGATTATAGTATTTTATTGATAGTTGAAAGTATTTATGGTTGTTCTACTTTTTCTTCTCAAAACTTAACCATACAATTTCCTGACGTGGATTTCTCTATTGATACAACATGGGAGGGATGTGGCAGAGAAATTTCTTTTACGGATAACAGCAATTCATATGATAGCATTGTTTTTTGGGAGTGGAGTTTTGACGATGATGATCCAGAGAATGTATCAAATGATCAAAATCCAACCAATACTTTTACATACAATGATTATATTCATCAAAATCAAGGTTCGTGTTGGGTGGATTTAACAATTACAACAGAAACCGGATGCACAGCATCAGATAGTGCAGAGGTTTTGGTTGGAATTAAACCTATTCCTCAGTTTTTTATGTTCAGCGATCCGGATGAGGAACCTTATTACGATACAATTTTTCATTCCTGTCCTTTTGGATGTGCGACTGATGATGAAGAAGATCCTTGTCCATATGGTTGTGGCATCAATACGTTTATTACATGTGCATGGCCGGATACAATGTATTTTTATGACTCGTCTTATGTATATTTCAATGGTTCCTATTATGATAGGGATTCTCTGATTGATGAATGGTACTGGGATTTTGGTGAACCTGCAGGTTCAAGTTCAGAAGAAGACCCTATGTATTCATATTTGACAGCAGATACAGTAGGTTATATGGATGTTGAACTGATTGTGGGTTACAATCAATGTTACGATACGCTAAAAACGGATAGCCTGATACATGTTCTTGGCCCTATTATAAAGAATATTACACCTGTAATGGATTGTGATAGCCCATATGTTTATACTTTTAACGTTGATCTGGTTAGTGCTACGCACTTGTATTGGCAAGTTGGGGACACCCTGGCTTTGGACTCTATTGTTTTTGCAAATGATACTACTTTAATGGTTGATTCGACCATTACGCATACTTTTGATACAACTGGGGATTATATGTTTTATGTATGGGCATACAATGATAGCACTTGCTGTTTTCCTGAAAATTATTGGTATTATAACGATCCTGCTTTCCCTGATACAATAATGCATAAGGATAGTTGTATGTATTTTGATAGCCTTTTGGTTCAGGTGCGTGATATACAGGCTGATATTCATGCTGACACCATTGTTTGTGCAGAAGAGTTAATTTGGTTTGATGCCAGTCAGTCGCAGGATGCAGTTCAGTATAGCTGGGATTTTGGAGATGGAGGAGGCAGTACTTTTCCTGTGGATGATCATGCCTTTCAGCATCACGATAATACATACAATGAATACGAAGTTACTTTAACGGTGACAGACCTCAATCAATGTGCTCATGATACTAGTGTGACAATTGATGTATATAAGCCTTTTGTTTCTTTTACAAATGATTCAGTGAACAGATGTGTGCCATTTGATGTGAACTTTTCCGGTAGTGCCATGTCTGACTTAATTATTGATCAGTGGGATTGGAATTTTGGAAATACAGGTTCTTCCTCAGAGCAAAATCCTGAGTATACTTTTACTGATAATGGTCAGTTTTACGTAATGCTTATTGCTACAGACACATTGGGATGTTCAGATACTTTATTGAAACCCGGATTGATTATTACTTCTCAACCACAGCCAAATTTCTGGCTTTCTGATTCAACATTGTGTCTTGGCGATACAGTCTATTTTTACGATTCATCTTCAGCTACGCTACCCAATAGTCACCTGAATTATTACTGGAATTTTGGAGATGGAGATTCCATTGCAGATCATGAACCATTTCACGTATATCAGGATACAGGTTTTTTTAGTGTCAATTTAAATATTGCAGAGGATTTTGGCTGTGAAGTAGACACCACAAAGGATTATATCATATATGTTCAACGACCTTATGCTGGTTTTGCTGCAGACACAACTTATACAGATTGTGCTCCTTTGTATGTATCCTTCTATTCTTTAGATTCCACCGGATATATTAGTGAGTGGACATGGAATTTTGGAGAGAATGACAATATATCGCATCTGCCGGATGAGGCATTTTACGAGTATTCAGAACCAGGTAGTTATATGCCATATTTACAAATCGAAACCAGCTTTGGATGTAGAGATACTTTTATGATTGAAGATAGTATCCTAATAGGTGGTCCTGTTGCATCATTTGAGTCAAGTCCGGATTCCATTTGCATTGGAGACACAGTTAATTTCAATTTGGTAGATACAGCCAGTGTTTTGCATTATAACTGGGATTTTGGCGATGGAACAGGAGGTCAGGATAGTCCGGCTTTTCATGCTTATGACCAAACAGGATGGATTACAACAAACCTGTGGGCATACAGCGATAATGAATTGACTTGTTTTACCATTGCTGAAGACTCTGTATTTGTGTATGAGGTCGAGGCAATTTTTACTCGTGGTCCGGAAGATGAAGATACAGTGGGGTGTGAACCTTTGGGAGACGTTCAGTTTATAAATATGTCTCAGGGTACAGATCTTACGTATTATTGGAATTTTGCTGACGGTAATTCTTCTGATGAAGAATCACCAGTACATGCATTTAACGAATCAGGCACCTATCAGGTTGTTCTTTCTATACTCGATCTGGCAATTGGTTGTAATGATCAGGTTTCGAAGAATATTTATGTTTATCCTACACCTGAAATTGATATCATGGCTGATACATTAATTTGTCAGTATGATCAGGCTCAATTATGGGGAATTGCAGCTGATTCTGTTCAGTGGATACCTTCAGATAACCTGGATGATGCAAATGTTAATACACCCATTGCTGAACCAGATCAAGCTACGCAGTTTACATACCAGATTTGGGATGAAAATGGTTGTACTAATGATACAAGTATGGTAGTGAACATACATGAGGAGTTGGTTTTGGATCATGCTGAAGATACGGTGATATATCTTGGAGAAAGTACGGAGATCTATGCCCATTCTGACCAGGAAAATTGTGTTTTTGAGTGGGTTCCACCAACTTATATTACCTGCATCGATTGTGAAATTCCGGTAGTTAGTCCTTTAGAAACTACAACATATACAGTTCATGTTACGGATAGCCTGAATTGTCATATGGTAACAGAAGATGTAGTGGTTACAGTTATTGAGGAGTATGCCATTGACGTACCTTCGGCATTTACACCGGGAAGTGGAAACGATAATCAGTTTGTGATGGTAAAAGGATTGGGAATAAAGGAACTCGTAGAATTTAGCATATACAATCGTTGGGGTGAACGTGTTTTCTTTACGGAAGATATTCACGATAAAGGATGGGATGGATACTATAAAGGTAAACTTCAGAATGTAGATACTTACGTTTATACAGCCACTGTAAAATATTTCAATGGCGATGAAAAACAGAAAAAAGGCACCATTAACCTGATGCGCTAAGCCATAAAATCAATTAGAACAGGGTAGTTTTTTTCTTCCAGTTTGTTTACGTAGCCACTTACCTTATTTAATTTCATCTGCTTAAGTATTTCTGTATGTTTTTCTTTGCCAATATTTATTTCTGATAATCTTATAGGGCTACCAATGGCCTTGAAAAAACCTTCAAATCCGCTAATG
Organism: Marinilabiliales bacterium; assembly: GCA_002869425.1. GTDB lineage: Bacteria > Bacteroidota > Bacteroidia > Bacteroidales > BM523 > BM523. The sequence continues at coordinate 1,439 of PKSZ01000703.1, read as the reverse complement.
GTATCATCTGCCTGAAAACAATCAAATACTTCTTCTCCCAGTCTGTTGATCTTGTCTTCATGTTTATTCTTCATTAATTTTAGCCAGGCTGGATATGCAATGCTAAGACTAGCACCATGAGGTATATCATACAATAAGGATAAAACATGACCAATATCGTGTACTCCCCAATCTCCAGTAGTTTTACCGTATGTGGTGATACCATTTAGTGCACTTGTTGCCAGCCACATTATATTAGCCCGGTAGTCATAATTATTGGGTTCGTTCAATACCTTGGGTGCAAATGCGATACTTTCTTTGATAATGGATTCTACGATTCTGTCTGCTATACCGCATTCTCCATCACCAAAGTATGCCTCTAGTGCATGAGCAATAAGATCTACTATTCCATAAGCTGTGTAATCTTTTGGAACACTGTATGTTAATTCAGGATCCAGTATGGAATGTTTAGGGTAGCAGGCGGGATGTCCAAAGCCCTTTTTTGCTTTTTCTTCATGATTTTGCAATACTGCAAATTGATTCATTTCAGAACCTGTTGCTGCTAGCGTAAGAACTGTAATGATGGGTAATGCTTTGGTGGGTTTTGTTTTTCCTGTCATAATATCCCATGCATCCATTTTTTCAGGTACTACCAATGCCGCAATTTTTGCTGAGTCAATCACACTGCCGCCACCTACTGCAATAATCATGTCTGTATTTGTTTTAATTGCAAGATCACGTGCAGAATTTACATCCTGATATACCGGATTGGATTTAATGCCAGCGTATTCAACTACTTCAATACTATTTTCAGCCAATTGATGAATAATTTTATCATATATTCCATTATTCTTGATGGAACCTCCTCCATACATTAACAGAGCTTTACTTCCTGTCTTTTGAGCTAGATCTCCTAATTTATTTATCGATTCTCTTCCAAAATGAACTTTCGTTGGATTGAAATATGTGAAATTATTCATGGTATGGTAATGTTAATAATTGTAAATAACGATATGTTTTGTTCTATTTTCATTTATTTTGTGACAAAGATATGTAATCATAGTATAGATTGCATGTGTAAAATGTTAATAAAGCTGGTATATGAAATACTATTTTATAAATATTGCTAAACATATCTTGTTTTGGCTTGCTTTTTTTGCATTTATTCGCACGCTTTACCTATTGTTTAATTATGATGAAATCTTAAGAGAAAACATAGGTATTGGGCCGATTTTACTTTCCTATTTTTATGCAATTAAGCTGGATTTGTCTGCAACAGGATATATTCTACTAATTCAGTATATATGGATAATCATTAGCGGAAATAGGAGAATAAATAGTCTGGCAACAAGTATAGTCAACATAACAGCATTTCTGTTTTTACTTATCTATGCTTTTTTAATCGTTGGAGAAATGGGAATTTACAAGCCCTGGGGTACAAGGTTATATTACAGGGCATT
>PKSZ01000101.1 GCA_002869425.1 Marinilabiliales bacterium | reverse complement strand
CAAAGGAGGTATATATATAACCAGTTTACCAAGACCAAAATTGCTCTTTCATAAACTGGTATCGATATTTACAGGAAAATCAGCAAAAACTCTTTTGATGAATGCCAATTCAAAGGATATGGCTTGGTTAAGTAAACAATTTAAAGATGACCAAATCAAAGTAATAATTGATAAAGTTTTTTCTTTATCCGATATTGCAAATGCCCATCAATACAGTCAGGAAGGACATGCAGAAGGAAAGATTGTTATAAAAATTCAAAATCAATAGATTTTTTTTAGTTTTTGTGCAGCACTTTATTTTTTCATTCGTCTTTATTAAAACTAAGACATCATAACTATGAAAACTAAAAAAAACACCTGGAATAAATTATTGTTTATCAGCCTGATAACTATAGGAATAATTGGTAGTGTAACATTCTTCACTCTGTTTACATATTCCACTTCTCAAGCCATGGGAATTGCTAAAAATTTTGTAAATGCAATACCCGATACAGCCTATAAAGGCAAAGTAACAATCTGCACTGAATTTGAAGATGCCAATACTGGTGANTGGTGAAAATAAACGTGCAAAACTAACATTGGTAAATAATGAGGTTAAAAAGCTAATCATTGACGGAAAAAAAATTAAACCGGAAGATTACCATTTATATCAAAGTCAAATTGATGATTCCAAAGAAAGTTTAAATAATATAAAAAGTGCACTAACAAAAGAAGAACTCGAAGAAATCAGGCATAGCATAAAAGAAGCAACAGAAGAACTCGAAAAGTTGGATATGGCTGCTATTCATAAAGAAATTGATGACGCGATGAAGAACCTTAGCAATATTCCAATGGATGTAAAAGAAATGCACGAAGCTCTCGCAGTTGTGGATGCAATTGATATAGATGAAATTCTGGATGATGTGAATGACGCCGTTGAAGTAGTAAATGATTTTGTTATTCCCGGACCTGTTTATATCCCAAATCTTCCATCATTTTCTGCTTTTCCGGAAGATATAATGGATTCATTCGATGACATTGAATTACATTTAAATATTGATGATGATATTGAAATAAATAGTAAAAGTCCTGAAGAATTAGAAGAAATTCTAAATCAACTTGAAGATGAAGAATAATTAGACAGTAGGTTTTCTCATAGTAAAGAGGATTGTATAAATACAATCCTCTTTTTTTTGCTAAATTATTTAGCTGATAAAGCTCTAATATTTTGAATGTTAATCAATGTGAATGATTAAAAAAATAATTTACTACAACATTCTGATGAATTCAGAAGATTATATAATAAATCCTGTCATTGTTAAGGTTAATTACGGATTTCATATATTTCAAGAAATTTCCAGCCAACCCTAAGAGATATTTATAGTCTGTATTAAAAAACAAACTAATGAAAACAATCCAAATAATATTCATTTCGATACTGCTTTCCATCTTTAGCCTGCATGCAGGAGCGCAAAAAACGAAAGTTCTATTTTTAGGTAACAGCTATATTTACACAAATGATTTACCTGTTATATTTTCTAAGCTTTCTCAAAGCCTTGGAGATACTATTAGTTATGATCAAAACACACCGGGAGGATACAGGTTTTTAAACCACGCCAGTTCATCAACAAGCATATCAAAAATAGCATCCCAAAACTGGGATTTTGTAATCTTACAGGCTCAAAGTCAGGAACCATCATGGCCTCCATCACAGATTGAAACCGAAGTATTTCCATATGCTAAAATTTTGGTTGATTCCATTCGAAACAATTACACTTGTACCGAACCTGTTTTCCTTTTAACCTGGGGCAGAAAGTATGGTGACTCATACAATTGTGCAGCCTGGCCTCCTGTCTGTTCTTTTTCGGGAATGCAGGAAAGGTTAACTGCCGGCTACATGACCATGGCTATGGAAAACAACAGCACAATAGCACCAGCTGGTCTGGCATGGAAACACTGTATGGATAATGATACGGATAGCTTAATCAACCTCTATTCTTCAGACAATAGTCATCCAGCCTTTTCGGGCTCTTATCTTACATCTTGTGTACTTTATGCCACCATTTTCAGAAAAAGTCCGGTTGGATCAGATTACTACGGATCTCTTAATCAGAGCGATGCCATGTTTTTACAACAAATCGCAGAAGAAGTAGTACTGAAAGGAAACTACAATTATTATTTCTACGATGATTATACAAGCTATGAATATGACCTGGACTGGCACAATTGGTTTGAATCCGGTAATCTTTCGTATGCCGATTATACATTTAACCAAAATGATCTTTCAATATCTATCGAAAATACATCACTAAATGCTACAACAGAAGTATGGTCTATAGATTCATTAACATACTCTGCACCAATATTTACGCATACATTCACCGATTATGGTTCATACCTACTTGAAATGACTGCGTCTAATTCTTGTAATCAGCATTTACAGGACACTACAATCATAATTGAAAGCCCAAACGCTCTCGAAAGCCCTATAAAACAAAAAATGGTGGTTTATCCCAATCCATGCTCAGATTATGTGCACATAAAAAGCAATTATGAAAAACTTGTATTGGTAGAAATTTACAATAGTTCAGGCATGTTAATTGATTCTCAAACCCTATCCGGAAGAAATCAAGTTGATATTTCAACATTAAAAACTGGTGAATACATTTTTAAAGTATTCATTCGCGATGGCAATGAGAACTATCAAGTTCTACAAAAAATAATAAAAGAGTAGCACTATCAATAAAACATAAAAACAGCATCAAAAATATTCTTATCTTTATTTGAACTTGAATACTGCTTCATGCTGAAACGAATAAGCTTCATTTTTTTATTAATTTCCATCCTGCAAACGTCTTTTGCTTTGGGAAATCCGGATTCATTGAAATACGAGCAACTTATTGCAGAAGGTTACGAATTGGAATCACCTTCACCCCAAGAAGCCTACCTGAAATACTTACAAGCTGTTAAAATTGCAAGAAAAAACAATTGGCCACTTCTTGAAGCCAAAGGTCTTAAGTATCAATCGTATGCATTATTTTACAGCAACAACACAGAAGAATCCATAACCAAAATGGACTCGTGCAAAAACATACAAGAAGCACAGTTAAAAAACACTTCAGACACTACTGCTAAAGCCAAACTAACAAAAGATATTGCCAATACCATCAATGGTATTGCATATTTCTATGATGAACTCGGTTATTACAAAACAGCCATTAAATATTACAAAAAAGCACTGGGTTACGATAAAAAAATCAACAACTCAAAGGGTATTGCTACCAAATACAACAATCTTGGAATAGCGCATAAAAATATTGGAAACTACGATAGCGCTCTGGTTTGTTACATGAAAGCCATTAAGTTTTTTGAATCGAATAAAGATTACAAAACACTACCCTTGGTATACAACAATATAGGTATAATACATTCCATACAAGAAGATCCCGATAAGGCTATTTCTTATTACCAGAAATCTCTGGAAATATATAAGCTAGCTGAAAATGAAAACGGAATTGCAGATTGTCATACCAATATTGGCATTTTGTACTTAAATCAAGATTCGCTGGATAAAGCTGAACAAGAATTCAATATGTCGAAGCCTGTTTTTATAAAAGAACAGGATTTGAACGGATTATCGGGTTACTATAATAATATGGGAATTGTATACCGAAGAAAGAACAATTA
>PKSZ01000507.1:2803-5922 GCA_002869425.1 Marinilabiliales bacterium | reverse complement strand
GAGCTATAAAGACCTTTCAGAACATCTGTATAGAAATCTGGAAATGCTTAAGAGATATGAAGTTGAAAAGGAAATAAACAAAACTGCCGATAAATTACAAGAATTGTCTGAAGAACAGTTTAAGCTTTCTGAAGAAACCGACAACAAAAAACTTTCTGACGAAAAAATGCAAGAACTTTATGAAAAACAAAAACAACAAAGCGAAGACTTTAACAAAGCCATGGAGGATTATAAAAAAGCGCTTGAAAAAAATGAAAAACTTGATTATCCCATGAATCTTGATGATCTTCAAAAAGATAAAGAGAAAATACAGGACAATTTTCAGAAGGGAAATCAGAATATGGAACAAAACAAAAACAAAAAGGCTTCTGAAAATCAACAAAAAAACTCTCAGGATCTTCAAAAGATGGCCCAGTCCATGCAAAGTATGATGCAAGCTGCACAGCAAGGACAACAAGCAGAGAACATGGATGATCTTCGTCAGATTATTGATAACCTTGTAAGATTTTCCTTCGATCAGGAGAAAATGATTGATGAAACCACTTCCCTATCAAGAAAAGATCCCAAATACGTAGAAATTACAAGCAAGCAAAACAAAATTGCAGATGATTTTGGCATCATTCGTGATTCTCTTGAAGCGCTGGCGAAAAGAACACCTCAGCTTAACTCTGCAATTTCAAAAGAAATCAATGAGATCAACAGAAAGCTTGCGGACATCAGGGAAAAGCTGGAAGCAAGAAACTCAAGGGTGGCAGCAGTTGGTCAACAATATATCATGACCTCAGCCAACAATCTGGCACTACTCCTTTCGGAGTTGCTACAAGCAATGCAGCAGCAAATGGCACAACAAATGCAAGGCGATCAGCAATGTCAGAAACCAGGCCAGGGAAAACCTTCTTTACAACAAATGAGAATGCAGCAACAATCGTTAAAACAACAGCTGCAATCCATGATGGAACAAATGAAAGGTGGTAAAGATGGGCAAAAAGGAAAAATGGACAAAAACGCCTTGAATAAGCGACTTACCAAAATGCTGGCACAACAGGAAATGTTTCAACAGGCCATGAGTAAGCTTATGAAGAACAATTCTTTTAGCCCCGAAAGTGTTCAACAACTGAAAGAAATCAATAAAATGATTGAACAAAATGAAACCGATATTGTAAATAAGCGTATCACCCCTAACACAATGAAGCGACAAGAACAAATAATTACCCGATTGCTTCAAGCTGAAAATGCTGAATATGAAAGAGAAATAGAGAAAAAAAGAGAGTCGAGAACAGGAAAAAATGAAAAATATAGTAACCCTGAAGAAATATTTGAGTATAAAGGTATGAATTCGAAGTTTAATGAATTGTTAAATACCTCGAACTTAAGGCTTAAAAAATACTACAAAAATAAGTACAAGGAATATTTGATTAATTTAAATGAATAGCATAAAATGAGAACGGAAGTTGACTTTCCATCAAAAATTGAAAATATAAGTATTGCAGAGAATCTCATAGATAATATTAGTTCTGAATACAAATTAAGCACTGAAATATACGGTAACATTCTGGTTGCAATTATTGAAGCCGTCAATAATGCGATTCTGCATGGAAATAAATTGGATCCGGACAAGAATGTGTTTCTCTCATATGTAGTTGACAATAAAGTCCTTTCGTTTATAATCAGGGATGAAGGAGGAGGATTTGATTTCGATAATGTTCCCGATCCTACATCAGAAGAAAATATCGAAAAACCACATGGTCGTGGAATCTTTCTTATGAAGCATCTTGCCGATGACATTAGTTTTGATGAAAATGGTTCGGCTGTTGAACTTAAATTCAATCTGGTTTAATGAGCCTTGAAATTCATTTTGAAGACATTGACAAACAAGATTTTTCTAATCTCAGCCTTCCCCACCTGTTAAACATTATTTCTGAAGAAGAAAAAATTACAATTGGAGATATTAATATCATTTTTTGCAGCGATAAATACTTGCTGAAAATGAATAAACAGTACCTATCACACGATTATTTCACAGATATCATAACTTTTGATTATAGCGAAGAAAATATACTATCAGGAGATTTATTTATTAGTCTCGACAGGGTGAATGATAATGCCAAACATTTTTCCGTTACGCTTTTAAATGAATTAGCAAGAGTTGTAATTCATGGTATAATGCACCTTACCGGCTATAATGATCATACACAGGAAGAACAAAAAGTTATGCGTAAACAGGAGGACAAATACCTTTCCCTCCTTTTCAGTTAATTTACAAACAGATTTTATTAGTGTTGCGATAATGTTTGTTAATGCTTTATAGAACGATCATTAGCGGTTCCGACTGTATCTACAATGCAATATAAACAGGGCATTTGCCATGCATCATTAACACCATCCAAGATTCCATTCCTTGTGGTTAATTCTATCTTATTATTGTCTTATTTACAAGATAGATCTCCCTGTTCCATTTTCTGAAGCAATAATTTGGCGGGTGTATCGTAAGGGTTTATCTTTAATACTTCTGCAAGCAGTTTTTGAGCTTTTTGAGTTTCTTCTTCCATATAAAGAGAAATAGCATTCTCATACATGTCTTTTGTTTTTATCTTGAGTTCCAGAATTTTTGGAGACAAACCATTCAACACTTCTAAAACTGTGACAGGATTTTTTCTTCCTTTAACCTGTACTGTATCAAGATATCTACAATAGTAATCTTCAGGGCTCTCTAACTTCTTATATGTTTCTTCACTAATAATGATGTTATTCTTATAAATTTTCGTTAAGCCTTCCATGCGGCTTGCCAGATTAACAGCATCACTAATTACAGTCGTATCAATTCTTTTCTCTTCGCCAACCATTCCCAATATAAGACTACCTGTATGAATACCAATACCACTTTTTACGTTGAATTTAAATCTTTTACTAAAAATACTGTTGAATCTACGAATCCTTCTTTGCATCTCAATCGCAGCATCCAGCGCATCATCAGGAACCTCTGGAAAAAGAGCCATAATCCCATCTCCAATATATTTATCGATAAAGCCACTATGATGGCGAATTACAGGACCAATTTTCGAATAATATGTATTTAAAAATTGAAAATTTTCCTGTGGTGTCATTTTTTCCGACATGGT
>PKSZ01000507.1:0-2775 GCA_002869425.1 Marinilabiliales bacterium | reverse complement strand
CATGGTTGTAAAAGCCCTAATATCACTAAAAAATATAGTCATTTCCTTCTGAATATGACTACCTAGTTTAATTTGTGTAATGTCATCCAGTTTCAACTGCGTAAGAAATTCATCGGGAACGAAAAGGCTATATGTGTCATTGGTCTTTTTTAGCTTACGGTTAACGCTTGCAAGTTGCGAAGTGCGCTCTTCAACTTTTTGTTTAAATCCATCAATAAGAGAAATGATTTCAGTCTGTAAGATTCCGAAATTATCTGCAAGCTTTGCTATTTCATCTTTTTTATTGTTTAAAATAAACTTTTCTTTCAGGGTGAAATTACTGGAAACAAAGCTATTGATGAATTGTGATAGTCCAATGATGGGATTTGTTATTCTTTTTGAAAGTAAAATGCTCACAAGCAAACTGATTAACAATAAAATAACAACAAAAACTGCATAAGAATATTTATATCTTTTATCCAATATTTTTTCAAGTTCACGAACATGACGTGTAAGCTTATTTATATATAATTTATGCTTGTTTTCTGTCTTATGTAAAATACTTATAAGCCCTTCATCTTTTTTAATGCCAATTTCATTGTTAATTCTTACCAGCTGATTAAAAAAGTTTTGGTATTCATACAAAGTATAGTTGAGTGAATCTCTAAGATGAGTCTCTTTTATACTGTTTTCAAATTTACTTTTTAGATTCCAGCATTCTTCATAAAGTTTGTTTACATATTTTTGTTCGCCCCTGATAATATAGTCCTTTTCGTATTTTCTAATCTTCAGAATTTGTTCGGGAGAAACCTGTCCCGTTTCTTCAAGCAAGGATATTTTTTTCCGCATCATACCAACAATACCAAACTCTTTAAAGCCTCTTTTCAATTGGAGCATTTCAATTTTTCTGAAAATTTTTTCATGCGTCACATAAAGCTTATCAATAGTTTGTATCAAGTTCGTATCAAGACTAATCCCTTCTTGTGAAAAACCATACAATTTATCAATGGTTCTGTGCAGTTCTTCTGCTAAAGAGTCATGAGTCTCAAGATACTCACTTTGTCCTGTTCTAAAATAATCACTATTTATTGACTCATAAGTGAAAAAATCCCTTTGAACAGTGTAGTCCATTAGTAGTAATTTCTGAAACTGTTCTGCTGTTTTACCAAGATTTAATAGCTCTTGTTGTCGATAGCTGTAATATATATTTGCAGCAATTGTAAAACCAATAAGTAATACAAAAATACCAAAGGCAAACAGTAATCTCGACCTGAATTTATTAAACATTACAACTGCTTTGCTTGTAAAGATATTAAATTTATGCCTGAGGACTAGAAAAACGACTGAATTGTGGTTGAATTACTACTTTGAAAAAAAAGAAGCAATAAGCAGTAAAAGTGGAAGTACCTCCACCAGGAATCGAACCTGGATCTGTGGATTAGGAATCCACCGTTCTATCCATTGAACTATGGAGGCGTGTTTGAGTCAATATAACATAATGATGCTCAGAACGTGGCGCAAAATAAGGGAATTTTTACGAATTAACGAAAAGTTTTACAGCTGAAATTAAAAATTATAGCTTATGAAGCTTTTCTGCTGCTGCTTCCAATGTTTCATTAGATTTAGCAAAACAGAATCGCAAAACTTTATGATCAATTTTTTCATGGTAAAAAACGGACACAGGAATCGATGCCACACCAATTTCTTTAGTAAGTCTTTCTGCAAAATCTGTATCTTTTTCGTCGGTAATACCAGAATAATCAAGAAGCTGAAAATATGTCCCCTGTGAAGGCCTTACTTTAAATTTTGAACCTTTCATGAGGTTTACAAAAGTATCTCGCTTTTCCTGATAAAAAGCATTTAATTGCTTATAGTTTTTTTCATCCTCCAGAAACTCTGCTATTGCATATTGAACAGGTGTATTGGCAGCATAAACAACAAATTGATGTATTTTCCGAAATTCATGAGTTAAATTCTCAGGTGCAATACAATAACCCATTTTCCATCCGGTAGCATGAAATGTTTTTCCAAAAGAAGAAATAATAATACTTTTTTCGGCAAGCTTCGGAAAACGTGCTACACTTTGATGCTCATAACCATCAAACAAAATATGTTCGTATACCTCATCCGAAAGCACCAAAATATTCGATCCGTTGGTAATTTTCTCCAGTTTTTCAAGATCGTGTGCTGTAAATATTGAACCTGTTGGATTATGAGGTGTATTGATGATGATCATTTTGGTTCTGGCAGTAATCAGCTTTTGTACTTCGCTCCAGTCAATTTCATAATATGGAGGCTTCAATTGAACATAAACAGGTCGTCCTCCATTCAGCTTGATAACAGGAACATAGCTATCATATGCTGGCTCAAACACAATCACCTCATCGTCTTCATTAACAAAGGCAGAAATGGCAGTAAATAGAGCCTGTGTTGCTCCTGAAGTAATTGTAATTTCTTTTTCTGGGTCAACTTTATGGGAATAAAGCGCTCCTGTCTTTTCTGCAATTACTTCCCTTAACTTCATTACCCCCTGCATGGGGGCATATTGATTGTGTCCATCCCGCATATATTTTGACACCAAATCAATTAGTTTTCCGGAAACCTGAAAGTCGGGAAAGCCCTGACTGAGATTTATTGCGTTATGCTCATTTGCCAACTGACTCATAACACTGAATATTGAAACGCCAATATTAGGTAACTTCGAGTGAACCATTTTCCACAAATTTATTAGGGACGTAAAAATATAAAATTTCGATGAGTTGTAGTTTGAATATTGGAAAAGTAATCAACAATGCT
>PKSZ01000648.1 GCA_002869425.1 Marinilabiliales bacterium | reverse complement strand
TTAGATTTTACTGCTGATGATAGATACACACTAAGTGATGCAACAAAAAATATTCTTGAAGATCTTGTTGAACCTGTTACCGTTACGGCATATTTCTCTGAGGATTTGCCTCCTGATATTGCAAAGGTAAGGAGTGATTTTAAAGATTTACTGGTTGAATACTCTCAACTATCCCACGGAATGTTGGTCTATGAGTTTATCAATCCAAATGAAAAAGAGGAATATGAACAAAAGGCTATGAAACAGGGGATTCAGCCGGTATTGATCAACACAAGGGAAAAGGATCAGTCTGTTCAGAAAAAAGCGTATCTGGGTGCTGTAATTCAAATGAATGAATCTAAGGATATTATTCCTTTTCTCCAGCCGGGAACAGCAATGGAATATAGTCTTTCTTCCAGTATTAAAAAAATATCAGTAATTGATAAACCTGTAGTGGGATTTCTACAAGGACATGGTGAAGCAGCTTTGTCCGATTGTAATCAAATGCTAACATCTCTTCAGGTTATGCATAATGTTGAAGATGTTTATTTAAGTGATACAACCAATAATTTACTTAAGTATTCCACGGTTGCAATTGTTTCTCCCAAAGACTCTTTTTCTGTATTCGAGTTTCAACAATTAGATGAATTTTTATCAAAAGGTAAAAATTTACTAATTACATTTAATAGGGTCGACGGTGACCTTACGAATGCTTCGGGATCAAGTCTTAATACAGGTCTTGAAACATGGCTTAAGCAAAAGGGGATTTCTGTCGATGAAAACTTTGTAATTGATGCCAATTGTGCAAATGTTACAGTACCTCAGAGATTTGGAAATATGATGCTTAATACGCAGGTCGGATTTCCTTATATACCTGTGATTAATACATTTCCGGACCATCCAATTACCAAGGGGTTAGAAGCAGTATTGGCAAAATTTATTAGTTCTTTATCTTACACAGGTGATTCTACAGTTCGTTTTACTCCAATACTGGAGTCTTCTAAAAAATCAGGAACATTAAGTAGTCCTTTGTTTTTTGATGTGAGAAACAAATGGATAGAGACAGATTTCCCAATGAGTAATTTAACATTGGGTGCCGCATTAGAAGGACCTATCGTAGGGACAATACCATCTAAAATGGTAGTTATTCCTGACGGAGATTTGGTTGTAAATGGTAGTGGAAAGGAAATGATGCAACTACAACCTGATAATATTAGTTTGTTTGTGAATGCAGTTGATTGGTTATCAGACGATACAGGTCTGATAGAACTGAGGACTAAGGGAATTACTTCACGACCAATTGATCAATTAGAAGATAGTACCAAATTGATACTAAAATTGGTAAACCTTTTAATTCCTGTATTGTTAATTATTGTTTATGGTATTTTTAGAATGATAAGAAACAGAAACAGAAGAATCAAAAGAATGGAGGAAGGCCATGTTTAGAAAAATTAATAACAAAACACTGGGAATTGTCTTTGTACTGTTGTTAATTCTAGTTTTAGCAATATATTTTTTCAAAGACAGACAAGGAGAACGAACATTCAGAAGTGAGTTGGTTGTTGTTGATACTGCACAGGTAACAAAGATTGTTTTATTGCCTAAGGCGCTTAATGGTGAAGATGTAGTGTTATTGAAAGGTGATGATGGATGGTTAGTCAAAAATGAAAACGGAAGTTATAGCGCAGATGTAAATTCAGTAAATACAATGCTTTCTGAATTCTCTGGTATGTACCCAGAAAGAGTGGCTGCAAGATCTAAAGATAAATGGGCCGATTTTCAGGTTGATGATTCTACTGCAACAAGGGTAAAGGTTTTTAATGAAGACAAAATGCTGGTAGATTTAATGATTGGAAAATTTAGCTATCAGCAACCACAGAATCCTTACCAGAGGCAGGGTAAAATGACTTCTTTTGTAAGAATATGTGGTGAAGATGAGACTTATGCAGTGGATGGTTTTTTGTCTATGGAATTTAATAAAACAATAGATCAACTAAGAAATACAACCATAATCAATGTGGATAATTCAAGCGTAACTTCATTGGATTTTACCACAAGAGACGAGTCATCATACAGGTTGAGAAACGAAAAGGGAGTTTGGCTGGTTGATGGAATACAAGCAGATTCAGTAACCGTACAAAATTACTTAGCATCTATTTCCAGGACAAATGGGAAACTCTTTAATACTCAGGTAAACTTACCTATTGAAGCAGATTATTCTCTTTAGATAAATGAAAATAATTTAAAAACAGTTGAAATCAATGCATATCGAAATAATTCGGATAAGTCATTTTTTATAACCAGCTCTCAAAATAAAGGAACTTTTTTCAAAGCTGATTCAGTGTTGATTAAGAAATTGTTTGTTCCTGAGGAGCATTTTATTTCAGTTGTTTCGGCAGAAAAGTAAGCCATAAAATAAGTTAGATTTACAAATATTGCTTTACTCAAGAATAATAAGCAACTAATCGAATGTTTTGTTCGTCTACAAATTGGTTTCATTGTTATAAAAACTTATTGAGCTAGGCAAAATATTTGTATTTTAAGCTCGTATTGATCCGAAAAAACAGGATATGTTTGTTAATGATTTTGTGAAGAAGACTTTTCTCGGCGTTTTAGGCTTGATTATTTCTGTAGGAGTACACGGCCAGTATTTTACAACAAATGGTGATGCTTCTTCTCTCGGAGGAGATTGCTATCAATTAACGCCGGATCTTGAAAATCAGCAAGGTTCTATTTGGTATTCAGAATTAATTGATATTTCAAGACCTTTTGATTTGAAATTTACAATGAACTTTGGAACGGAAAACGAAAGTGGTGCAGATGGAATGGTGTTTGTTTTACAAACAGTTGGAAATACTGCTTTGGGTGCTAATGGCTCTGATATTGGATTTGGGGGGTTTAGTCCTTCCTTAGGAATTGAGTTTGATACATACAATAACAGTACAACAACAGGAGATATCTCTGATGATCATATCGCAATATTGTACGATGGTACAACCGATCATAACTCTGCCTACAATATAGCTGGTCATGTAGAAGCATCGATGAATTTTATTTGGCCTCAGAATATTGAAGATGAAGCAGATCATGATGTTCGTATTCACTGGGATCCAACAGACAACAATTTACTGGAAGTTTATTTTGA
>PKSZ01000013.1 GCA_002869425.1 Marinilabiliales bacterium | reverse complement strand
GGAGAGTATGGTCTTAGTGTACATGAATTCTCAGCCAATTATTGGAATGAAATTGAAATTGAACAGATTCATAGGTTTGATAATATAGAGTCATATGATGTAATTACCAATGATAAAAGTCTTTTGGTTGTTGGGGATAACGGTTTTTATCAGTATGATTATCGCAATATCGACAGCATATATTTATTATCATCTATAATTGTAGGACAATAATGAAAAAAATATTCATAATTATAACTTTTCTGATAGCTGTTAATGCATATTCTCAGCAAAAGGAAACCATCGTTCCACAGCTTGCCATTAAATTTAATCCAGTGAGCTTGTTTGACCTGAGAACAACCTCTTTCCAGGCCGCGTTTGAATACAAAATATTTCCACACATTAGTGCTCAGGTTGAAGGAGGTTATATTTCCAGTGATTTGAATGGTTTGCAATATACGATGCTGGAAGATTTTCAAAGTGCTGTTTATCAGGGATATAAGCTTCGTGCAGAATTGCGTTTTTATGCCAGTGCAGAACTGGATCAGGGATATACTTTCTATATGGGGCCAGAATTTATGAAAAAGCATGTAATAGAAACAACTGAGGTTGACGTCTTACGGTACAACGAATCATTTATACAAGAAATGCCAAAGAACGAGGTTTCAGATATTCAGGCAGGCCATTGGAAAATTGGAATTCAGTATTATGCGAAGGATCACTGGTTTTTGTTTGACATGTATGTAGGAACCGGAATCAGATATAAAAAGGTTCGTTACGATCTTCCCGAAGATGCAACAATCAGCGATAATATGTTCAGAATGTTTCCTTCTGATAATGTTTATCTGCCAAGTATGGTAATTGGTTTTAAACTGGGTGCCCGTATTATTTAGTAACTTGTTTACTCTGAAAACACAGATATGCCAATACAGTTCTAATATTTAAGGCATGTCAATTCTCTTGGTGTTACCGGTGCAATCTGTCGAATATAAACATTATAGTCTATCCGCTAATTACAATTTTTGGGAAGGCAATATATATACAAAATAGCTTTTGTTTTAATATGAAGAATTTCATTTTCTATAATGAGAGGCTTGTCATTATTTCAGTAGGAGTTAAAATATGCTATCTGTAATTTAGTGGAAAATGATAGCGTATGGAAAAGAAATTAATTTTAATTGCCGAGGATAATTTTCCCAGTAAGATTTTACTAATGGAGATATTGTCAGATTATATGGTCAATATATTATGGGCAGATGATGGCTTAAAAGCCTATCGCATGGTTGAAGATAATCCCAATATTGAATTGGTTATAATGGATGTTGAAATGCCTGTAATGGATGGCTTAGAATCTGCACAATTGATTAAAAAACTAAGACCCGAATTAATGATCATTGCGCATACGGCCTATTCATTATCGGAACAAAAATTAAAGTATTTTGACGATTGTATCAGAAAGCCAAGTGATCCCAAAGATCTTTTGGGAATTGTAAAAATGAGTTTGGGTATTGGCTCATAGTTTATATTGGATTGAAGTCTTTGATTTTCTGGAAGAAAGTATTGTCTCGGTTTTTTATTAAAAGGCTTCTGTTGTTGATATAAACCGTACTTAAAAACCAAGCAGGCATGGGTTGTAAGTTTCATACTGTCAGGCAATTGAGTATGTTTGTTTCTTCTGTTGGGTTTTGCCCTGAGAATCAGTTGTGTTGGTGAATTTTAATAAAATGTTGCTCGTCAACAATAGTTCTTCACTTATCGTATATATACGTATACTCGTCAAACAAGCCAATTAATATTACAACCATTATTGAATTTGCTGCGTCAATGTTCTATAGTTATAAACTAAATAATGAATGGCTAAAGCCAAATAAGTAGTCAATGAAAATATTTTTACACATTGTACTGTACTTTTCTTTTTTGAACTCTAGTTGCCGAATCAGGCAAGAGAAGATACCTTTTATATCATATAAAAATCCTATTAAATTATGAAAAAGACAACTTTCCTAAAATGGTTATTTATTCCATGTATCATGTTTATTGCAGGTTGGTTCAATACCGCTTTTGCAGACGATTATTATTGGATTGGAGGATCCGGTAACTGGTCGGAGTTTAACCTTCACTGGGCAACTACATCGGGAGGTGCTGTAATGCATACCGAAGTCCCTGGAGCCGATGATGATGTATATTTTGATGCAAATTCTTTTACCGGACCAGGAGAAGTGGTAACTATTGATGTTAATGCATATTGCAACAATATAGACTGGACAGGAGTAACCAATACTCCGGATCTGGCGGGAAGTAGTGCTTTATATGTGAGTGGATCGCTTACTTACAATCCTGCAATGACAGCTTCATTTACCGGTTGGTTATCCTTTGTGTCAAGTCAGGCAGGAAATACAATTGATTTTTCTACCCTTGCTTTATCAATGAGTAGTGTGCAATTTAATGGTGAAGGTGAGTGGACATTGCTATCAGACATTGATCTCTCATTGATGGGAGGAAGCTTTACCTTAACGAGGGGTACAATAAATACAAATGGTATAACCATTTCTGTTGGCTCCTTCCAAAGTTGGCCAGGCACGGGATTTAGAGTAATGAATCTGGGAAGCTCTGTTATTAATTGTCAATGGATCAATATTTGGGATGGTGGCAGCTTAACTTTAAATGCAGGTACTTCAACCATCAATACTGAAACCAATTGGTTCGATGGCCAAAATTTAACATACTATAATGTGAATTTTGAACCCACCTGGCCAACAACTATAATGATAATGGGCTCCAATACATTTCACAATTTAGGTCTTAGTAATAATAATATTTCAGAAGTTATTTTTCCTTCCAACGCAACGCAAACAGTATTTGATATGGATTTCTCAGGAAGTTGTAGCAATCTGATTCCTGTTCATTCTGATGTAACAGGAGAGGCTGCATATATTAAGAAAATATCGGGTACGTTACAGGAGGATTATCTTATACTTCAGGATCTTAATGTTATTGGAGGAGCTACTTTTATTACTGATCATGGCATAGATTTAGGAAACGTTACCAACTGGACAATCAATTCCGGTACAGGAACAACTTTATACTGGGTCGGTGGCTCAGGAAACTGGAGTGATGCTGATCATTGGTCAACAAGCAGTGGTGGGGCATATCCT
>PKSZ01000676.1 GCA_002869425.1 Marinilabiliales bacterium | reverse complement strand
CTTCCTTCTGCAGCAGTTCGCACGATTAAACCGTAGTTTTTTGGAACTATTGCTTGTACCAATGATTTTAATCGGTTTCGCTCTTCTTGTGTTGTGATTTTTTGGGAGATACTGATTTTATTAGAGAAAGGGATCAGTACAATATTTCTGCCGGCAATGGATATTTCTGAGCTTAATCTGGGACCTTTTGTGGAGATAGGCTCTTTTGCTATTTGAACAACAACTTCCTGACCAGTGGACAATACGTCTGCAATCTTACCATCTTTTTTGATGTCGGGTTCTGTATTAAAATTTCTGATTATTCCGGTACTCAACTTGTTTGAACGCGCAATGCGTACAAGCTTATTTAAAGATTGAAATTGAGGACCTAGATCCATGTAATGCAGAAATGCATCTTTTTCATATCCAACATCAACAAACGCAGCATTTAGTCCGGGCATAATCTTCTTAACCTTTCCCAGATAAACATCACCAACTGCAAACTGAATATTGTTTTTTTCTTTATTCAGTTCTACCAATTCTTTGTTTTCCAGTAAAGCTATTTGAACATCCGATGGGGTTACATTGATAACCAGTTCTTTATTTACTGCACGATCTTCTCCACTCACCAAATTAAAATTTTATGTTTGGCTAATAGCATACACAACAAACCCAAAGGAAATACCTTCAGGTTTGCTGTTAAATTTTATAAGAAGCTTTTAGAAATTATTTCTTCTTCTTATGCCTGTTTTTTCTCAAACGCTTTCTACGTTTGTGAGTAGACATCTTGTGTCTTTTTCTTTTTTTACCGCTTGGCATAGGGTTCGTTTTTAATTATTTCTTAACGTTGGTTTTTACTTTTTCAACAAAAGTTTTCGCTGGTTTGAAAGATGGAATATAGTGCTCAGGAATAATAATTGTTGTATTCCTTGAAATATTCCTAGCTGTTTTTTGAGCTCTTTTCTTAACAACAAAGCTTCCAAAACCTCTCAGGTAAACATTGTTACCTTTCACCAAAGATTTCTTAACAGTTTCCATAAAAGCTTCAACTGTCTTTTGTACAGTTACTTTCTCAATTCCTGTGTTTTTTGAAATCTCGTTAACGATATCTGCTTTAGTCATGTCTAATATGTTTTTTATCAGTTAATTATATTAATCAAATATGAAAACGGACTGCAAATATATACTTAATTATCAATAAATGAAAACTATTTGAATTATTTTTGACACTACTTTTATAATTTATGTAAGAATATTGAATGTTGGTGTAAAAAAATGGGTTGTTGATGAAAATAGAACAGGTTTTAGCCGATTGGTATAAGCGTGAAAAAAGGGGGCTTCCATGGAGGGAAACGAAAGATCCATACAAAATATGGGTTTCTGAAATTATTTTACAGCAAACACGTATAAATCAAGGAATAAGCTATTACCTCAGTTTTGTTGATAATTTCCCGAATGTACATATTCTTGCAGAGGCTGATGAAATTCATGTATTGAAAGTATGGCAGGGACTTGGTTATTATTCAAGAGCAAGGAATATGCATATAGCAGCAAAGCAGATTGTTAATTTGGGTAAGATGCCTGACAATTATAAAGAATTGAAAAAGCTAAAGGGTATAGGAGATTATACTGCAAGTGCAGTTGCTTCTATCGCGTTTGGTGAAAAAGTTATAGCTGTTGATGGAAATGCAATTCGTGTTGCCAGTCGTTTGTTTTGCCTGCAAGACAATATTTATTCAGTAAAGGGCAGAAACCTTATAAAAAAGAAGCTTTTGGATTTGCTAGACAAGATCAATCCAGGAATATTTAACCAGGCTATCATGGAGCTGGGGGCCACCATTTGTAAATCACGAACTCCTGATTGTAGCCGGTGTCCAATAAACACTGTTTGTTGTGCTTTCAGTTTTGGGAAAATCCAGAGTTATCCACCACCAAAACCTAAGCCCAGAAAGAAAAATCGGTATTTGCATTATTTTGTGTTTTTGAAGGAGAAAGAAATATGTATGAATAAACGAGGATCTGGTGATATTTGGAGTGGTTTGTATGAATTTCCCAGTATAGAGAGTGAGCGACTCAGGGATTTTTTTTACTTCAGAGAAAACTTTCAGGATGCAGATTTAGATTTTGTTATATTGTCTGATCAGATTGATGTCGAACATATATTGACTCACCAAACAATATCTGCACGCTTTTTTGTATTGAATTGTAAAGAAGTTAATTTAAAATGGATTGAGAAAGGTTTTGAATGTCAGTGGTTTAAAAAGGATGAGATTTTAAATTTGCCAATTCATCGATTGATTGAAAAACTATTTGAGCATCTTGATTTTCATTGTTTGTAAAAGCAATGAATAATTCTTAATTTTACTTTTTAGTTTTACAGTATTAACAGAAATAATTGTAATTAAGAAATGTCAGTAAACAAAGTTATTTTAGTAGGAAATGTAGGGAAGGATCCCGATGTAAGGTATC
The DNA here is from genome assembly GCA_002869425.1 of Marinilabiliales bacterium. Classification (GTDB taxonomy): domain Bacteria; phylum Bacteroidota; class Bacteroidia; order Bacteroidales; family BM523; genus BM523. Next base: position 693 of record PKSZ01000676.1, on the reverse strand, counting down.
TGGAAAGTGGTGCAGCGGTTGCAAATTTTCCATTGGCAACCAGTGAAACATATAAAAACAGGAACGGAGAGAAGGTTACGAATACAGAATGGCATAACCTTGTTTTATGGAGAGGCCTGGCTGAAATAGCAGAGAAGTATGTTAAAAAAGGAACATTGTTATTCGTAGAAGGAAAAATACGTACCAGATCATGGGAAGATAAAGAAGGCACAAAGCGCTATACTACTGAGATTGTTGCTGATAATATGCAATTGCTGGGACGTCGTCAGGATGATGGAGATTCTGCAAGTCAGAATCGAGAGGGAGCTGAAAGTCAAAAAGTTGAAGAACCAAAAAATGAAGACTTCAGTGCTGATAATGTTGACGATGATCTACCGTTTTAATTTTTTGGATTAAATTTTAAATTTTGGAACCAGGTTGTTTTCTTTTGGCAATGTTTAAACCCGTATTAGGCATTGCCACCAATCCTTTAACTTTAGGAGCTACCATTGCATTAATTGTACTCGTTGTATTGTTATTCATTTCTGCAATGATTAGCGGATCTGAAGTGGCATTTTTCTCACTTGCACCCTCTGATTTACAGCAGCTAAAGAGTAAAGACTCCTCTAATTGTGCAAGAGTATTGAAATTATTGCAAATGCCCGAAAGGCTTCTTGCAACAATATTGATAACCAATAATTTTGTAAATGTAGG
>PKSZ01000020.1 GCA_002869425.1 Marinilabiliales bacterium | reverse complement strand
TATTATGAGAAGTTGCCATTTACAGATGGCGTAAATACCGATTACGAATCAGGAAATGGAACAGTAGGAATTACATATTCCAAACTGAATGGTGGTAGGCTTCCTTATTATCACAGGTTGGATGTAAATCTAAAATATAAAACTGCTCTTTCAGAAAATTCAATACTGGAAGCAATGTTTAGTATAACAAATGCATACAATAGGGAGAATATATTTTATTTCGACAGGATAAAATATGAAAGAGTTAATCAACTTCCTTTTATGCCTAGTATAGGATTAAGTATAACTTTCTAAAATTATTGTTTTGGCACATACAAAGTATATTTTTGTTACAGGTGGTGTTACTTCTTCATTGGGAAAAGGAATCATTTCTGCATCACTGGCAAAGCTTCTGCAGGCCAGAGGATTTTCTGTAACAATACAGAAGCTGGATCCATACATCAATATAGATCCGGGAACATTAAATCCATATGAACACGGAGAATGTTATGTTACGGAAGATGGAGCAGAAACAGACCTTGATCTGGGGCATTATGAAAGATTCCTGAATAAGTTTACTTCGCAATCGAATAATGTTACAACTGGAAGAATATATCAATCTGTAATCAACAAAGAAAGAAGGGGCGACTTTTTAGGAAAAACAGTTCAGATTATTCCTCATATTACAGATGAAATTAAAAGAAGGATAAAGCTGCTGGGTACAAAGAATCGTTTTGATTTTGTAATTACTGAAATTGGAGGTACAGTTGGTGATATTGAATCACTTCCATATATAGAATCTGTCAGGCAACTGAAATGGGAATTGGGAAAAGATGCTTTAAATATTCATCTTACGCTGGTTCCTTACCTGAATGCTTCTGGAGAATTGAAAACTAAGCCAACACAGCACTCTGTAAAAATGTTGCTTGAAACGGGAGTTCAGCCTGATATTCTGGTGCTTAGAACAGAACACCCATTAACAAAAGACATACGAAAAAAGGTTGCATTGTTCTGCAATGTGGATATCAATTCTGTTATTGAATCTATTGATGTTTCAACTATCTATGAAGTTCCGATTTTAATGAAGAAAGAGAAACTGGATGAAACAGTACTCTTAAAGCTAGGACTTCAATCTAAGTTGCAACCAGAGCTAAAAGCATGGAAGGATTTTCTCAAAAGATTATCAAATCCAATAAGAACAGTTAGAATTGGATTGGTTGGAAAATATGTAGAACTGGCTGATGCCTATAAATCTATTATTGAATCTTTTGTTCATGCAGGTGCTGTAAACAGGGTTAAAGTAGAGCTTGAACTGGTCCATTCTGAAAAACTAACCATGGATAATTATGTGGATGAATTGAAAGGATTGGATGGTATTCTAATTGCACCCGGATTTGGACCAAGAGGTATTGAAGGGAAAATCTATGCGGCTAAATTTGCAAGAGAAAATAATATTCCATTTTTGGGCATTTGCCTGGGTATGCAGTGTGCTGTTATTGAATTTGCTCGTAATGTAATGAATTTACAGGATGCTAATTCTACAGAAATGAAACGCACTTCATCTGTACCTGTTATCGATATTATGGAGGAACAGAAGAAAGTTACCGATAAGGGTGGAACCATGCGTTTAGGAGCTTATCCCTGCAGGCTTAAAAAGAAAACAAATGCACATGAAGCATATCAGAGAAATACCATTCAGGAAAGACATCGTCACAGGTATGAGTTTAACAACAATTACCTTGAGGATTTTGAAAAAGCAGGAATGATTGCTACAGGTATAAATCCGGAAACAGGTTTGGTAGAAATCGTAGAAATTCCAAAACATAAATGGTTTGTGGGTGTTCAGTTCCATCCTGAATATAAAAGCACAGTATTAAATCCACACCCAATATTTGTAAATTTTGTTAAAGCAACTTTAAGTTAAAAACAGGAAAAAGAGATTATAATGGATAGAAATACAATTATCGGCATTGTGATGATCTTGGTGGTTATTATTGGCTTTAGTATCATAAATCAACCAAGCGAAGAGGAATTGGCCGAAGCACAAAGAAAAAGAGATAGTATTGAGGCTGTTCAGCAAAAAAATGCAGCCAAAAGGGCAATTGAAGATGAAGAAAGAAGGAAATTAGAACAGGCCGAAAAGGATTCTATGGCTACTTTGCTTTCAGATACATCTTCAATCGTCGCAAATGATTCTATTGTTCATTCAAGGCTGGCAGGAAAGTATGGTGTTTTTGCTGATGCTGCTAATGGCGAAGAAGAATTATTTACCATTGAGAATAATTTACTGAAAGCAACTTTAACTACCAAAGGAGGGAAACTAAAACGGGTGGAATTGAAAAACTACAAGACCTTTGATTCCTTACCCCTTGTATTGTTTGATGGTGATTCCACAGTTTTCGGCTTGAAATTTTTCACAGAAAACAAGGGTATTCATACAAACGACCTCTTTTTTACTTCTTCTGATGCTCAAAATATTGTCATTGATGAAAGTCCAAAATCAATTTCAATGAAGCTAATGGTTGATGAATCAAAGTATATTGAATATCAGTATACGGTTCATCCAGATGATTATATGATTGATTTCAATGTAAACCTTGTTGGTATGGATGATGTGATTTCAAAGAATATCAGCTATATTGATCTGGATTGGAAGATGTATGTACGGCCTCAGGAAAAAGGTAGAATAAATGAGAATAATTTTACATCGCTCTTTTACAAATACTATGAAGATGATGTTGATCAATTATCAGAGCGTTCTGATGATGAAGAAGAATTGAAAACCAGTATTAAGTGGGTTGCATATAAACAGCAGTTCTTTTCAACAGTCTTAATTGCTAATGATGCCTTTACAAATGGTTCTGTTCATCAGACAAAATTTGAAACAGGTGATTATCTGAAGTATTTCGAATCTACACTGGCTCTGAATTACAAAGGAATGCAGAATGAAACTCTTCCTATGAGAATTTATATGGGGCCAAATAGATATAATACATTAACCAAATATAATCTTGAACTGGAACATATGATTCCTTTGGGGTGGGGATTTTTCCTTCTGCAATGGATCAATAGATTTGCTGTTATTCCTGTTTTTAATTTTTTGGAAGGATTTATTGGTAATTATGGAATTATTATTCTGATTTTGACAATCTTATTGAAGCTTGTGCTTT
>PKSZ01000338.1 GCA_002869425.1 Marinilabiliales bacterium | reverse complement strand
CTTGCTATTAATTTTTCTCCCAGCAATTGGCCCACAAGAGTTATATCATCAGAGCAAACGCCAATTATCCACATTAGCGGCGATAAGGCATAACCTAATATAAATTGAAGAGAGAGCTCACTATACCTTCCATTTGTAAGATGTGCTATGGATTCATTCAGGCTGGACCAGTCTCCGATTTTAAGAAAAACAAAATTAATCATTGCAATGAATGCAAAGAAAACAAGTAACATAGCACCAACATTGGCGGCAAGTTTTAATCCTTCGATGGTTCCAAGAGACATCGCATCCAAAATATTGCTGCCAACTTTTTCTTTGCTTATTTTAACATCTTTGTCGATTTTTTCAGTTTGGGGAACAAGGATTTTCGATATAACAATTGCACCCGGAGCAGCCATGATTGATGCTGCCAGAAGGTGTTTTGCGAATATCAATCGTTGTATAGGATCCTTTCCACCAAGAAAATCGATATATGCAGCCAGTACTCCCCCTGCTACTGTTGCCATCCCTCCAATCATAACAAGCAGAATCTCTGACTTGTTCATTTTGTCAAGGTAGGCTTTTATCATTAAGGGAGATTCCGTTTGCCCCAGAAAAATATTTCCAGCAACAGACAGGCTTTCTGCACCTGAAAGTTTCATGAGTTTTGACATTACCCAAGCTAGTCCATACACTACTTTTTGAATAATTCCCAGATAGAAAAGAACACTTGTAAGCGCTGAAAAGAAAATAATGGTGGGCAATATCTGGAAAACAAAAATGAATCCGTATGTGTTAGAGTCCAGCAAGCCACCCAACAAGAATTCACTTCCGGCCTTGGTGAAATCAAGTACTTTCACAAAAAGACTTCCCACAAATTCAAAGAATCCCTGAACGGGAGGCACATAAATTATCGATAACGCAAGAACTATTTGAATGGTTAGGCCAATGATAATAGCTTTCCATGAAATTGCTTTCCTGTTTGTGCTGAAAAGGTAAGCTATTAGTAATAATACTGCCATGCCCAGCAATCCTCGGAGAAGCGCAATTATAGAAAAGCCACCCTGTAAACTTGCATCTGTAATGATTGGTGGTTGGGTGTTTATATACAAATATTCAACTCCTCTGTCACTCAGAATTAATGAATCGGTAGTTAGTTTGTTAATTTTAAAATTTCTTTTGTACGGCTCGTATGCAAGTTTGCTTTGTTCAAATCGTGTAATCTCATCTCCCTGGTTGTACAAGATGAGGTAAGGAACATTATTGATAATTTTAAAAACAGACGAATCCACTTCTGCTTCCTGATATTTGTTTAAGAAAACCAGATGGAGGCTACTGTCGACGATTGAATATGAACCTGATAATTCAGGTTTGCTCTTAGAATATAAATATTCGAAGTGATTGCTATCTGCATCAAATCGGATAAAGTCATCTTCTGATTTTAGTTCTGTAACACCACTGTTGCCACTTGTCACAGAAATACATTTCCATTTACTACTTATCTGTTTATTAAAAGGAACAGACGTTTTTAATTCTTCGTTTTTACAGCTAGACATGATAATTGCCACAACTGATAAAAACAAAATGAAATAATTTTTCATGGAATTTGAATTTGTTATTGTGCAAATTTAGAAAACTTACAAAATAATGAAAATTATTAGTAAAAATACAGTCTAAAAATTTATTCCTTCAAAGTTTGATGGTGATAAATACTTGTAAAAACGGCTTTTTTTGGAGACTGGATATCAAGGCCGATAATTATTCCTGATTTTCTCTTCGAACTTGTTCGTCTCTTATTTTGGATGCCTTTTCATAATCTTCATTTGCAATTGCTTCATCGAGAGCTTTTTGTAGCTCTTCGTTGTTTAGGCTTTTGTAATCTCCTGTGGGATTGCTTTTATTTTCAGATTTTTCCGAGACTTCTTCTTTTTGTTGTTTTTCAACATCTTCTTCCAAGTCAAGAATAATTCCAGCTTTTTCTACAATTGCTTCTGTTGTGAAAATTGGGCATTTAAATCTTAATGCTAGTGCTACAGCATCGGATGTTCTGGCATCTATTCGAACTCTGTTTTTTTTGTTATTACAGATTAGTTCTGAGTGAAAAATACCTTCTTCAAGTTTGTAAATGTTAACTTCTTCTATGCTAATATCGTATTCCGTAGCAAAGCTTACAATCAGGTCGTGAGTAAGAGGTCTTGGTGGTTTCAGTCCTTCTAATTCAATTGCAATTGCCTGAGCCTCAAATCCACCAATAATAATTGGGATTCTTCTGTTACCTTCTTCTTCCGATAACACCAATGCATAAGCTCCTGCTTGAGTTTGGCTGTAGGATAAGCCCATTACGTTGAGTCTGATTTTATGCATAAACCTCTTAAACTAAAAAACAAATGTAAAGAATAATTGAATTTCTGCCAATTTACTAAATCTATGGTATGCATTTTTATGTAAAATAGTTACATTTATGGGGTAGTTTTTATAAAATAAATAGTAACACTGTTTGATTATGTAATAATCTTTTTTACCTTTGCCGTCCCAAAAATTGTATTTAACATTAATATTCTGACGAATGTACGCAATAGTTGACATAGCAGGACAGCAGTTTAAGGTGGAGAAATCCAACCAGTTGTTTGTTCACCGTCTTGAAGCGGAAGAAGGTTCAAAAGTAGATTTTGATAAGGTCTTACTTGTTGATAATGACGGAAAAGTGAAGGTTGGAGCACCAGTAGTAAAAGGTGCAAAAATTTCAGCAAAAGTTCTTGAACATGTAAAAGGTGACAAGGTTTTGGTATTTAAGAAGAAGAGAAGAAAAGGATATCAAAAAATGAACGGTCATCGTCAGCAGTTTACAAAAATTGAGATAGAAGATATTAAAGTTTAATTATAAAATTATCAGACCATGGCACACAAGAAAGGAGCCGGTAGTTCACGAAACGGAAGAGAATCAGAAAGTAAACGCTTAGGCGTTAAAATTTATGGTGGACAGGCTGCAATAGCAGGAAATATCATCGTTCGTCAACGTGGAACAAGGCATTATGCTGGTGAAAACGTAGGAATGGGAAAAGATCATACATTGTTTGCTCTGTGTGATGGTGTTGTTGAATTTCGCAAGAAAAGAAATAATAAGTCATACGTTTCTGTACAACCAGTAGCAGAAGCATAGAGATTTTAAAAATATTCAAT
>PKSZ01000268.1 GCA_002869425.1 Marinilabiliales bacterium | reverse complement strand
CATTGGCCTTTATTGAGTCTTTCACCCACTTAATACCTTGAAACCAAACCAATTCAACCGACCCTGTCTGATCATACAAATAAGCGACAAGCCTTTTCCTTCTTCCCATTGGTACCAATTTCATATCACGGATATATCCTTTTAATTGCACATAAGGAAAATCTGCTTGTATTTCTGAGACCTTATAAATGCGCGTTCTGTCAATGTGCCGATAAGGAAAATACCACAACAAATCGCCATAATTTGTTATGCCCAGCTCCTGCTCCAGCAACTATGCACGCTTTGGACCTACACCCGGTAAGAATTTTATATCGCTTTCTAACTGTGACAAATAAAAACTTATTATATTCGAAAGGCTTAAATTAATAAAAAAAGAAATTTCTGGCACAGCAGATTATTTTTCTTTTCAACAAATAAATCAATTGGGAAAAACACTTCGATACATTAAGTATAAATTAACTTCTCGCCATAAAAAAGGGTATGGAATTCATTCTCCTTTTGTTTATGGATTGATCCGAAATATCTTCATGAACAAAAATAAAATAAAGGATTACACCCTAATAGAGAATTACATACAGGAAGTGAAATCCAGTCAATTGAAAATTAATGTTAACGATCTGGGTGCAGGAAGCAGAAAATTGAACACAAGGCAAAGAAGAATATCTTCCATAGCCAAAACAGCCGGGACAAAGCAAAAATATGGCAAACTGCTATATCGTTTTGCAAAAGAATATGGCAAAAATGATATTGTAGAGCTTGGAACATCCCTGGGAATTGGAACCATGTATCTGGCATTGGGTTCAGGCATGGCAAATATTCATACACTGGAAGGTTGTACAGAAACTTATTCATATGCAAAACAAAGCATTGAAAAAAAAGGAATTACAAACGTTTCATTTTACAATACTGAATTTGAAGAAGGCTTAGAACTGCTACTTGAAGATCAGAAAATAATTCCTGACCTGATATTTATAGACGGGAATCACAGGTATGAGAAAACACTGCAATATTTTAATTACATCAAAAAATATATCCACAACGATACCATTATAATATTTGATGATATAAATTGGTCTGAAGATATGCACAATGCCTGGAAAGAAATCCAGCAAGACAAAAAAGTAAGTGTTAGTATCGACATTTTCCAGTGGGGAATTGTATCATGCAGAAAAGAGCAGACAAAACAACATTTCGTTATAAAATTCTGAATTATTGCTTACCAAATTTTAACCCCATTACAAAAGCCATCGCCTGAATTTCTTCTTCCGAGAAAGACTCTACACCCGATTCAATAACATATTTATATGTCAAACCAGCAAACATATGGAAAGTTTCTGTGAGGTCAAGTTCAAGGTATATTCCAGGTTCTATCGCAACAAATGAATTTCCTTCATATACTTCATAATCACTGGTTGTTCCGTAGAAGGGATCAACATACACACCCACCTCCTTTTGAACCTTAACCACACCCCCATGAAAAAAAACAGGAATGGAAATGTGAACAGGACTATTTTTAAAAAAGATGTACTTCAAGTGAATACCAAAACTGTTATAGGAAGCAATGAATGTAGAATCGTCTCCACTGGACATCCTACGTACAAACTCACTATTTCCAGACATTAAGTATCCAGCGATACCCACAGTAAAACAATTCTGTATACTCACATCCAATCTACTACCTAAAGCTGAAACAAAATCACCATTCAGACTACTAAACTTCAATTCCGGGCCCAAACTTACACCCCATTCAACATTCTTACTCTGCCTAAACAGGGACAAACTCTCCGGAACTTCTACCTGCTGGGCAAAAAGCGAAAAAGTACAGATCAATAGTATACCAAATGCAGTAATCACTTTCATTACAGCATAAAGATATACATTTTGATAATCAAAAAAAATGCCCGGGATTACCAGGCACATAGCAAAGAAACCAATACCGATGGTATTAGAAATATCCTAACTTAAGATTAGCATTTACTGCATAATCTGACAGTTGTGCATCTGATAAATTTTTCAGACTTGAACCGTATATATATCTGTAACTGACTCCAATTGAAAATCTAGCCCAGCGAGTTAGATTTAGCTCAACATTTAAACCAGGCTCTACTACCAAATAACTTGTATTTTCAACGGTCATGGGTTTATATAAATTATCCTCAAAATTTGTATACCACTCGGCATCTCTATACTTTACAGTTGAACCACCGGCCCCTACCAAAACAGGAACGGAAAAATGAATCGGTGAAGTAGGAAAAAAATTATACTTCAACAACAATCCTCCATATCCCATACCTACAGTCAAGCTTGTATCCAAGCCAGCAAAATCAACTCCTCTGAAATCACTTCTTGTGGTTAATCCATAACCAGCAACTCCTAACATAAACCGATGATTAAAAATAAATGCCATATTGCCTCCCATCATCAAACCTACTTCCTCATGAACCGGACCTACTTTAAAACACAATCCATTAAAAGCACCAAAATGATCAACATTTCCCAGTAATGTTTTATACTCCGAACTATTTGGTTCTTCTTGTGAAAATGCCAATCTAAATGGAACAATCAGGATTAAAACAATCAATAATTTTTTCATAACTATCAGTTTCTATATTAATATTCAGTTTCCATTGGTTTAACTTTCTTATTCTGGAAGAAATTGTATCTCAAAGATGCATCAATTGATAAATCCGTCAAATTTTCATCGCTCAATCGAAACAAATCAGTTCCCACAATAGCCCTATAACTAGCTCCTAATCTCAACTTTAAACCTGCAACGAGATTTATTTCAGCCACAAGTCCGGGTTGAATCATAAAGTAAGGTGATTTTTCTACTAAAACATCCTCAAAATCATAATCTTCTTCTTCAAAGTCCCATGAATTAAAAATAACATCTTCTGTCTCAAGCCTCATTCTTCCTCCACCAATAAATAAAGGAACTGAAAAATGAACTGCACTGGTTGGAAAAAAAGTATAATCCGTTACGATTCCCCATGTTTTCATATCCATTGTTATAAAATCATCTTCTCCAAACATATTCATGCCTCTAAATCCAAAATCATCTTTTGTATGTTGAGAAAAATACCCCAACGAAAAATTTGGATTCACATAAAAACCTGTTGAAAAAGAATTAACAAAACCCAATTCCTTATTCATTCTTGTAAAGCCTGAT
>PKSZ01000699.1 GCA_002869425.1 Marinilabiliales bacterium | reverse complement strand
CAAATCAGAACAAATATATAAGAATTTACGAGCTTTTGATTGCAATTCTTTATGATTGAGATCACATTTATAAGTTTTTATATAATATTTCATGGTTCAAATAACTAAAAAACCAATGCTCGTTATGTTATTATTTACATATTGATTTATAACATTAAAATAAGACCGAAAGAAACTAGGAATTTGCTAATTTTGTTAAGGATTTGAAAATTATAAAAAAAGAAAATATGGACATTCAAAAACTGAGAGATAGTCACAAGGTATTAGCCAAGTACGACTATGAGCCGAAAGAATTAAAGAAGGGCTATGCAGATCGTACGCTTCACATCGATCTTGGAAAAAATTCACATGAAATTAAGCCAGTTACCGATGCAGTAAAAGATAAATTCATCGGAGGTAAAGGTCTTGGTTTACGTTTGCTTTGGGATGCAACAAAACCCGAAACAAAATGGAACGATCCTGAAAATGCAATCATCATTTCTCCCGGACCTATTGCAGGTATTACGCAATATGCAGGTTCTGGAAAATCTTTGGTTGTTTCCATTTCACCATTAACAGATATTGTTATCGACAGTAATGTGGGTGGATATTTTGGCCCTTTCCTTAAGTTCTCAGGATTTGATGCTCTTGAGCTTACGGGAAAAGCAGACAAAGAAGTTATCATTGTGATTGATGGAACAAAAAATACAATTTCTATCGAAGAAGCTCCTGAAGAAGCTGTTGATAGTCATGTTCTTGCAGAACAATTAACTGAAATGTATGCCGATAATGAAAAAGATCGGATCAATGTTTCTGTTGTTTCTGCCGGTACTGCTGCAGACAATGCATATATAGGAATGCTGAACTTCAGTTTCTGGGATCCAAGAAGAGGCGTAGCCAGATTAAAGCAAGCAGGCCGTGGTGGTATTGGTACTGTTTTCAGAGATAAGAAAATCAAAGCCATTGTTGCCAAAGTTGAGAAGATTGCAGGTAACATGAACAATGTTGAAGATATAAAAGCAATCCAGGAAAGAGGAAAACGTTTCAATAAAGAAATGCGCGACCTTGACGAAGCTCAATGCGAGATGAAAACAAAAGGTACTGCTCACCTTGTTGAAATTATGGATCAGTATGATTTGCTTCCTGTTAATAATTTCAAATTTGGTGCCCATCCTGATACAAAAAACATTGATAGTGAAGTTTGGAAAAGCATGTTCACCCAGGGATTACCTGACGGATGCTGGATCGGCTGTACTATGGCATGTGCAAAAGCAGTTGATAATTTCAAACTAAAAACTGGACCTTACGCTGGAACAGAAGTTACAGTTGACGGACCTGAATATGAAAATGCTGCTGGTTTGGGTTCAAACTGTGGAATTTTTGATCCTGATGTAATTGTAGAATTAAACTTCTACTGCGACACATATGGTCTGGATACCATTTCTTATGGTACAATGGTTGCCTTTATTATGGAATGCTATGAAAATGGTATTCTTGATAAAGAAAAAACAGGTGGACTTGAGCTTACTTTTGGAAATAAAGATGCTGCACTTGAGCTTATCCATCAGATATCACGCGGAGAAGGATTTGGCCTAATAGCAGGAAAAGGAATCCGTTGGATGAAGAAATACTTTGCAGAAAACTATGGTGCCGATCCAAAATTCTTACAGGATATTGGAATGGAAGCAAAAGGACTTGAGTATTCAGAATATGTTTCAAAAGAATCTCTTGCACAGCAAGGTGGTTTTGCAATGACAAACAAAGGGCCTCAGCACGATGAAGCATGGTTGATCTTTATGGACATGGTGAACAACCAGATTCCAACATTTGAAGATAAAGCAGAAGCACTTCATTATTTCCCAATGTTCAGAACATGGTTCGGATTAATGGGGCTTTGCAAACTTCCATGGAACGATGTTGAACCAGAGAACAATGCTGAAACAGATGAACCAGCAAAAGTACCTGAGCATGTTGACAATTACGTAACCATTTTCAAAGCTGTTACAGGTAAAGAATTCTCAAAAAAAGAAATGATTCGTCAGTCTGAAAGAGTATACAACTTCCAGAGAATTTTCAATCTTCGCAGAGGATACGGAAAACGTGAACAAGACCGTGGGCCATACAGAGCAATGGGTCCTGTTACTGTTGAAGAATACGAATCACGTCAGGATCGTTATGATGCACAATTGAAGGAAAAAGTTGGAGTAGATCCAACAGGAAAAACTTCTGAAGAAAAAGTTGCCATTATGCGTGCTTTCAGAGAAGATCAGTACGAACAACTTCTTGATGCTGTTTACAAACGTAGAGGCTGGACAAACAACGGTATTCCAACCATTGAACATCTAAAAGAATTAGGAATGGATCTTCCTGAACTAATTGAGACTGTTAAACCTCATTTATAGAAATTGGGTTTTAATATAAAAATAAAGGCTGAATTTTTGATTCAGCCTTTATTTTTATCCAACAACTGCCGTAACTCCCATTTCAGGAGGATTATTCAAGTGCTTCTTTACTGCACATAAATCGGCAGCGGAAATAACCGCTTTCTTATATTTCTCTGGAAAATCAACCGGTAATTTAATTTCAAGATCAATGCGATCAATCATTCGGGTCTGCTGGTTAAAATCCATATGCTGCAAGATTTTTACATTTTTTGTATCAATACCTCTTTGCTCGCAAAACGACTTAACATAAATACCTGCACAAGTACCGATAGAAGCTAAGAATAAGCTAAATGGTTCAGGTGCAGATCCTTCACCTCCACTCATCACCGATTGATCTGTTTTGATAATCTTTCCACCAATATTGGCGTTCACCTTTTTTCCTTCTTCTAATGTAATTTCAATTGTCATAGCCCATTTGTTTTTGTTTACACAATTCAAATATACATATATTTACATGTATATCTATTACAATAATTCATATATCTACTTCTATTCTCTAAGTTTTTTGAGTATACCCTGACTTAATTCCATTAGAGTATACCATTAAAAAACTTAATTATCAAAGTGTATCATTAGTTTATCATTCAATCACTTCTTATCGCAAGAGACTTTTCGCATAAATGGGTATTTATAATCTGTATCCGGAAGAAAAGTTTCCTTAATCGTTCTCGGGCTAACCCATCTCATCAGATTTAGCTCTCCACCTGCTTTATCATTAGTTCCTGATGCACGCGATCCTCCAAATGGCT